>JANLUG010000522.1:0-3118 GCA_031363335.1 Gammaproteobacteria bacterium | reverse complement strand
GCCGATCCCGGATACGCCGCTGCGGACGACCTCCAGTACCACGGCCTTACCGATCGCGCCGATGAAGCCGTCGAGCTTTCCGGACGGACCTGTCAGCTGCACCGTATATGTCGTATCGGTCACATCGATGATCTGACCGCGAAAGATGTCTGTTGTGCGCTTGATTTCAGCGCGTGTCGTGCCTTCGGCGCGCAGCTTGATGAGCATCAGTTCGCGTTCCACGTGATCACCGTCGGTCAGGTCCATCACCTTGACCACTTCGATGAGCTTGTTCAGCTGCTTCGTGATCTGTTCGATCTTGGAGGCGTCGCCCGTCGTCGTTACGGTCAAGCGCGACAACGTTGCATCTTCGGTGGGCGCCACCGTCAACGTTTCGATGTTGTAGTTTCGCTGCGCGAACAAACCGACCACGCGCGACAGTGCGCCGGCCTCGTTTTCGAGCAGAACCGCGATGATCCGCCGCATCAGTTCGTCTCCGAGCGGGACAGGAACATATCGCGCATCGAGCCGCCCTTGATCGCCATCGGATAGACGTGTTCTTCCGGATCGACGTGCACATCGAGGAAGACGAGCCGCTTCTTGTATTTGTCGCTGAACGCTTCGGTCATCGCCGGCATCAGCTCACCGAGCCGGTCGACGCGCATCCCGACGTGGCCGAACGATTCGACGAGCTTGACGAAATTCGGCAACGCATCGCGATACGTGCTGTGCGAATGGCGCCCGCCGTACTGCATGTCCTGCCACTGCTTCACCATGCCGAGCGCGGCGTTGTTCAGGTTGATCACCTTGATCGGCAACCCGTACTGCAGGCAAGTCGACAGCTCCTGCATGTTCATCATGAAACTGCCTTCGCCCGTGACACAGGCAACCGTCGCATTCGGGAACGCGAACTGAACGCCCATGGCCGCCGGCAAGCCGAACCCCATCGTCCCGAGGCCGCCTGAGTTGATCCAGCGCCGCGGCGCATCGAATGCGTAGTACTGCGCCGCGAACATCTGGTGCTGACCGACGTCGCTCGTCACGTACGCGTCCCCGTTGGTCGCTTTCAGCAACGCCTGGATCGCCTGCTGCGGCAACACCATCGCATCGGGATCGGCATGGTCGAGCATGTGGTGATTGAGACCATGCGCGGATCGCCACGCATCGATTTGTTTCCACCAGTCCTGCAACGCCGCGTTATCCGGCAAGCCGTGCTTCGTCAACTCCTGCTCGAGCATCGGCTCCATCTCTTCGAGCACCGCGAACGCCGGACCGACGATCGGAACGTCTGCGGAAATGATCTTGGAGATCGACGCGGGATCCACGTCGATGTGCACGATCGTCGCCTGCGGGCAGAACTTCTTCGTGTTGTTGGTGACGCGATCGTCGAAGCGCGCGCCGATCGCCAGGATCAAATCGCACGCGTGCATCGCATTGTTCGCCTCGAAGGTGCCGTGCATTCCCAACATGCCGAGGCACTGCCGATCGGATGCCGGAAACGCACCCAGGCCCATCAGCGTGGTCGTCACCGGATAGTTCAAGCGCCGCGCGATGCGCGTCAGCAGTTCCGTTGCATTGCCTTGGATGACACCGCCGCCGGCATAGATCACCGGCCGCTTCGCGCGCGCGAGCGCTTCGACCGCGCGGCGAATCTGACCGGTATGGCCGCGCAGTGCGGGGTTGTACGACCGAAGCGAGACCGACTTCGGGTATTTGTACGGCGCCGTGATCGCAGGGTCGGTCGTGTCTTTCGGAACGTCGATCACGACCGGGCCGGGGCGTCCCGATGTCGCGATGTAGAACGCCTTCTTCACGACCATCGGAATTTCAGCAGCGCTCTTGACCAGGAAACTGTGTTTTACGACCGGACGCGACACGCCGACCATGTCGGTTTCCTGGAACGCATCGGTACCGATCAGGTCCGTGGCAACCTGCCCGGAGATGACGACCATCGGAATCGAGTCCATGTAGGCGGTCGCGATGCCGGTGATCGCGTTGGTAGCGCCGGGACCCGACGTTACCAGCACCACCCCCGGACGACCCGTAGCACGCGCGTAGCCGTCGGCCATGTGCGTCGCCGCCTGTTCGTGGCGCACGAGAATGTGCTCCACGCGCTGCTGGCGGAAGATCGCATCGTAAATGTGCAGTGCCGCGCCGCCGGGGTAGCCGAATATGTAGTCGACGCCCTCGTCCTGGAGAGCGCGGATCAACATATCGCCGCCGGAAAGATGCTCCGTCATGGGGTCCTCAAACGTCAGCCTTCAAATCACCGAACCAAAACCGCCGCAAATACCAATAGAAGACCAGCGCGTGTCGTTCGCGTCGCACTGGTTCCGCCGCTGCGAAAATAGCCGAGTATTTTTGTGCGCCGCACGATCGATGTCAATTTGAAACGCCGTGCGGCGGCTCACTCTGGAATGTGCACCAAGCCACGAAACCCGGCGCTTGGCGTCAGGGGCGCTGTGTTATCCTTCGGCCCAGCTTTGCGAAAGGATTTGGACTGCCAATGAGCGTCCGATTGATCGTCCTCGCGGTATCGCTGCCGTTACTGATGGGGTCGGAAATCTACCGTTACGTCGATGCCAACGGCGTCGTCACGTACGCGCAACAGTTGCCGTATGGCGTGAAAGGGGAACAGATCCACACGATGGCCGGTGCGCCCAGCGTGAGCGTGCCTGCCACCGCGCCAAAGAATGAGGCGCCTGAGCAGCCCGCCCTCAGCCCGCAACAGCAAGCCATGCTCGACGATCTGAAGAAGAACGAAACCGCGCGCAAGGAAGAAATCGCGCGGATCCGCGAAGCGAACTGCGCGCGCTCCCAGGAAGTACTCGAACGCCTGTCCTCTGCCGGACGAATTCGAGTCAAAGGACCCGACGGTCAGGAAGTGAAGATGCCGGAGGAAGAGCGGCAGGCGCGCATCGAGGAAGCTCAGCGCGGCATCGTCGCCAACTGCAACCCCAGCGATACATCGCAACCCGCGGTCGCAAACGCAAACGGCTAATTTGCGTCCGGGGCGTCCGATAGCCAGATCAAAGTAGCCATTCGACCCGTCACCCCGTCGCGCCGGTATGAATAGAACCGGGCGTCCTGGAATGTGCAGAACTCCCCCCCATAGACGTCGGTGACCCCGAGTCCGGCG
>JANLUG010000413.1:0-1582 GCA_031363335.1 Gammaproteobacteria bacterium | reverse complement strand
TCAGCTCCTCGAGATAGCGGCGCAGCTCGCGTGACGTTTCGTCGAGATGTGTGAGCGCCGTGTCGAGCAGTTCGCGAGCACTTGAAAGTGCGGCGTGGCCGTCGTCGATGCCGGCGAGCAGCGTGGCGACGCGCGTGACGTCGGCAACACCCGATTCGGATTCGCCCTCCAGCACCTCCAACGCGGAACCGATGCGCGTCTGGATATCCTGCGACTTCGACATGCGCCGGTAGCGGTCGTGCAGATCCTCGTATTCGCCGGCGGCTACGGCCAACTCCGTCAGTTCGCCGAGTTGATACTCCAACAACGTTCTTCGGTCGCGCGACTGTTCGGCGTTGGTTTCGAGCGTGTGTAATTTGTCGGCCGCGCCGCGCCAGATCTTGTACGCATCGCGCACGCGCGCCGCGAGCGCTTCGGCGCCCGCATAGTGATCGAGCAGGTCGAGCTGTACGTCGCGCCGCAGCAGCGACTGGTGTTCGTTCTGGCCGTGAATGTCGATCAAGGTCGCCGCGAGTTCGGCGAGATCGTTCGACGTTGCGGGCGCGCCATTGATGAAAGCGCGCGAGCGGCCTTCGCGATTGATGATTCGTCGCAGCAGGCAGCGGTTCGGCGCGTCGGGGTCGTCGAGGCCGCGCGAGTTGAGGAATTCCACGGCGCGACGGTTGCCTTCGACATCGAATTCGGCGCTGACATCGCTGCGTTCGGCAGAGGGGCGCACCGACGCGGCGGACGCGCGATCGCCCAACGCGAGCCCCAACGCGCCCAACAGAATCGATTTGCCGGCGCCGGATTCACCGGTCAATACGGTCAAGCCACGGTCGAAGCTCACGTCCACAGCGCGCACCAGCGCAAAATCGCGGACGGTCAATCGGGTTAGCATGACGAGCGTGAAATCTTGATGGTGCGACTCTTGGTTGGTTTCACCGGGTATTCATGCCATTTTAGGTGTCGGTGTCGATCAGGGTAAATGCGTTTTTGACAACGTGAAGCGACCGCAGAGAGCAGAAGACGGAATCGGTGATCGTGCGCAGCGCCTGCTGAAAATGCTGGTGGAGCACTATCTCGCACAAGGCACGCCCGTCGCATCCAAAACGCTTGCTACCCAACCCGGCATCGATGTCAGCCCCGCGACCGTGCGCAGCATCATGGCGGAACTCGAAGCGCGCGGCCTCGTCGTGTCGCCGCATACGTCCGCTGGAAAGATCCCCACGAACCTCGGATTACGGTTCTTTGTCGACAGTCTGCTGTCGGTGCAACCGCTCGGGCGCAGCAGCGTGCAGATGCTGCGCGACGGGTTGAATCCCGATCTCGCGCCGTCGCGGCTCGTCGAGCTCGCATCCGGATTGCTCGCCGAAATCAGCAGCATGGCCGGTGTGGTGACGTTGCCACGTAAAGAGCAGGTCGCGCTGCGCCAGGTCGAATTTCTGCGGCTGACGGCGAATCGCGTGCTGGTGATCCTGGTCATCAACGAGCGCGACGTGCAGAACCGCGTGATCCACACCGACCGCGAATACACCGAAAGCGAACTCGTGCAGGCCGCGAACTACATCAACCGGGAGTTTGCCGGCGCCTCGCTGCTGAC
>JANLUG010000409.1:0-3158 GCA_031363335.1 Gammaproteobacteria bacterium | reverse complement strand
CGTTCCTTGTCCCACGGATTGTTAGTAACGCCGTAGATATCGTTGTAGCTCTGAAAATCGGCGAGCCGTAACGGCACGTTCGTCTTTCCGAAAATGACTGCACCGGCTTTCTTGAGTCGTTTGATCGACAAAGCATCTTCGCGAGCCAGATTGTCTTTCATCTCCGGCACGCCCCACGTCGTCTTATACCCGGCGACGTCGTAAGACTCTTTAACCGTCATCGGCACGCCGTGCAGCGGACCCCAATCTTCGCCGCGCGCGAGCGCTGCATCGGCGGCTTTGGCGCGTTGGCGTGCGCCGTCGCGATCCTGCGCGATGATCGCGTTGATAGGACCGTTGAACTGGTCCACCCGCTTCAGGTAGTGCTCGAGCAGTTCGACGCTGGATATCTGCCGCGTCTTGATCAACCGGACGAGATCGGTGGCGGATGCGAAGGTGTAGTCGCTCATCGTGATACTCCGCTGTTAGACGTAGGCGGGCGGCGGTGTGAATACGAAGCCTTCTGCTTCGAGCAGGCGTGCGACGCCGATCGTGATCCGGTCACCGTATGCGGGGCCGATGATCTGCACGCCGATCGGTAGCCCCGCCGCATTGTTGCCGGTCGGTATGACGGTGGCCGGAAGGTACGCGACGCCCGGCAAGCCCGCCCAGAATACTTGTTCGAAGTACGACCTCCGGCTGCCGTCGACATCGATCGTGCGCGTCTCCATCGGGCCTTGATCGTGTGGAAATGCAGCCGTCGACATGATCGGCGCGATCAGCACGTCGTACTGGTCGAAGAAATTCCGCCACGCCCAGCGCAACTTCTCGCGCGCTTCGTTCATCTGTATCCAGCGACGGTGGTCCATCGTCTGCGCGCGCGACATGGCGAGTTCGGGGCGCTGATCGTTCGGAGCCACATTCAATGTCTGTGCTTTCAGTTCGGCGAATGCGGCGTCCGGCATCGCAATGGACAAATACGCGTACAACAGATCCGTATAAGTCGCGTTGCTGTCGGCGGCCGAGAACGACGGGCGCGCGTCGGCGTTGACGGCGGCGCCTGCGCGACGAAGCGCATCGGCGACCTTCGTTACGCCGCGTTCCACATCGCGCGACACCGGCGCCAGGTCGTCGTTCGCCCAGATCGCCACTTTAAGGTCCGCAAGCTTGCGACCGTCGAGGCGCGGCAGGTCGTAACGCAAACCCGTTTCGAGTCGATCGGGCAGCGCGAGCACGTCGAGTGCCAGGTCGAGATCCGCGGCCGATCGCGCGAGCGGTCCGACGACGGCGATCTCAGGCTCGGCGAGCACACCCGGCGGCGCGTGGCCGCGCGCCGGAATCAATCGATAGGTGGGCTTGTGGCCGAACACGCCGCAGTAGTGCGCCGGATTGCGAATCGAGCCACCGATATCGGAGCCTATTTCCAGCGCGGTCAGACCGGCGGCGAGCGCGCAAGCCGATCCGCCTGACGAGCCGCCTGGGGTGCGCCCGGTATCCCACGGGTTGTTCGTGGTGCCGTAGATGACGTTGTAGCTCTGGAAGTCGCCGAGATTGAGCGGCACGTTGGTCTTGCCGAACACCGTTGCGCCGGCGGCGCGCATCCGCTCCACGACGACGGAATCCGTAGCGGCGATGTTGTTGCGCAACTCCGGGATTCCCCACGTCGTCGGCGCGCCGGTCACGTCGAAGGATTCCTTCACCGTCATCGGCAGACCCGCGAGCAGGCTGCCCGCGTCGGCCTTCTGCACGTTTGCTTCTGCATGCGGATCGAGCCAGATGATGGCGTTGAGTTTTTCGTTGTAGCGACGCGCGCGCGCCTGATATTCGGCGAACAACTCGCGGGCATTCAGTTGGCGGTCGCGCAGCATCTGCACCAGTTCGGTGGCCGACTTGAAAGCGAGCATGTTTTTTGTCCTGCAGTCCGTTGGCGACTCTGCAAGCCCCCGGCGATTTATTCAAGGGTGACGGCTATGATCGCGCCCTGCGACGCAACACGTCGAACCACCCAATCAAGGAGACGATCAGTGAGCAATGTGAACCGGCAATGGGTATTGGCCAAACGGCCGCATGGCAACGTCAGCAAAGCGAACTTCGAATATCGGGAGGGCCGCATCCCGAAACCCGGCGACGGCAAGGTGCTGATCAAGAACCTCTATCTGTCATTCGACCCGACGCAGCGCGGCTGGATGGAAGATCGCCCAAGCTATCTGCCGCCGGTAAAGCTCGGCGAAGTGATGCGCGCGAGTTCGGTCGGTGAAGTCGTCGTTTCCAACCATCCGGACTTCGCGCCGGGCGACAAGGTGATGACCGGCGGCGGCTGGCAGGACTACTGCGTCGCGTCGCCGGCGGGTTCGCCGTTCGGCTTGAACAAGCTGCCGCCGGGCGTACCGCCGACGATGCCGCTGTCGGTGCTCGGCATCACCGGACTGACGGCGTATTGGGGCATGCTCGATCTCGGCCAACCAAAGGCGGGACAGACGGTTCTGGTATCCGGCGCGGCCGGTGCAACCGGTTCGGTCGCCGGCCAGATCGCGCGCATCAAGGGTTGCCGCGTCGTCGGCATCGCGGGCGGCGCGGACAAGTGCAAATGGCTGAAGAAACAGGCGCGCTTCGATGCCGTCATCGACTACAAGAGCGAAGACGTCGATGCGCGTATCGGCAAACTGTGCCCTAAAGGGGTGGACGTGTTCTTCGACAACGTCGGCGGCGACATCCTCGAAGCAGCTCTCAATCACCTCGCGATGCGGGCACGCGTCGTTCTCTGCGGCGGTATCTCCAGCTACAACGCAACGAAGCCGATCCCCGGCCCCGCGAACCTGATGAACCTCGTCGTGATGCGCGGACGGATGGAAGGCTTCATCGTGATCGACTACATGGATCGCACCCACATCGCGGTGCCGGAACTGCTTTCCTGGATTTCGTCAGGCGAACTCGTGTACCAGGAGGACATTCAGGAAGGCTTCAAGAACATTCCGGCCACGCTGACGAGATTGTTCACCGGCAAGAACATTGGGAAGCAATTGCTGAAAATCGACTAGCTGAGCTCTGACCCCGGTGGAGCAGGAGGCTTGTTGCGTGCGCTGGTAGTCCGGTGGAGGTGGAGGCTCGACGCGCCGGACACGCTCGAGCCGTCCCTGGGCGCTCCGAACGGCGCCATCCATGGCGCCTCAGGGTCCGGC
>JANLUG010000347.1:0-2988 GCA_031363335.1 Gammaproteobacteria bacterium | reverse complement strand
TGTTCTTCAGGGTGAATTCGGTTGCCACGATATGCTCCCGTCGTAGCCGATAAGCCTTGCCCCGTCCCTTATCTCAGGCCGAGAAATTCCCGGATCAGAACCGCAACGCGCGGCGCATCCTCGAGATGCACGTGGTGCGGTCCGTCGATGTACTCGATGCGCAGCGCGGGATGGTGTGCGGCGCGGCGTTCGATGCCCGGCCGGTACCAACGATCGCCCTGGTTCGCGACGATCAACAGCGTCGGCGCGGCTGATCGCTTCATCAACGCGTCGAGCTGCTCGTCGTTCTGCCGTTGCGGCGTGCTGAAACGGATGCGCGGATCGGTGCGCCATGTGTAGCCGCCGCGAACAAGTCTGTGGCCGCGCGCGACGAGCGTGGCGGCAGCTTCCCAACTCTGGTCGGTCGCTTCGGTTACGCGTTTGATCATCGCGTCGAGATCGGCGTAGACCGGCGGCGTTTTGTGTTGCGCGAGCATCTGCTCGATGGCGCGTCGGTTTGATAGCACGCCCTCGTTCGCGTCGCCTTCGTGGTGGGAAAAACCGTCGATGAGTACGACGCGCAGGATCCGTTCGGGAAACAGCCCGGCCAGTTCTGCCGCGACACTTGCGCCCATCGAATGGCCGATGATGTTGAAGCGTTCCCAGCCGAGGTCGTTCGCAATCGCGAGCGCGTCCTGAACGTCGAGCAGCGAGGTGTAGTGGACGCCGGCGGCGCGGTGCGACGAGAAGCCGTGTCCAGCGAAATCCGGCGCGACCAGATCCAGTTCCGGCAGCAGCGGTGCGAGGCGGTCGAACGTATTGGCGTTGTCGAGCCAGCCGTGCAGCGCGAGCGTCGGCGTACCGGCCGGATCGCCCCATGCTTTGGCCGTCAGGCGCAGGCCTTTGATGTCGAAGTTCAGTTCGTGCGGGCGTTGCGATTTCTGGAACGTTGCGGCGTGCGACATCGGATTCCTGACAGACTGCGGACGACAAAAGCCGGCTAGTCTATTGGGGACCCGTCGAAACGCAATGCCGGACGCGTAATTTCGGGCGATACCACCGCGTCAATCCGCATCAATCCGCATCAATCCGCGCAGTGCAGCGCATAAACGCGCCACATCGATAATCCCGGTGCAAAATCGAATCCCGTTGCACCATGAAAACCCGCGTCGGCGAAGTCGTGCTCGATCGCAGTGCGTTCGATGCAGACGCGTCTGCCGAAGCCGCGCGGCAGTCGCGTGGTGTCCTGCTTCAGCAAGCGTCGCCGACCCTGGCGGTTGCCGTCGGTCCACAGCGACACGACCGCACCGTGCCGCGCGACACGACGCATGTCGGCCAGCGCGTTCAGTCGATCCTCGCGATGCGCGAGGTGATGCAGGAAGCGCATGCACACCACCACATCGAACGTTCGATCCCGGAACGGCAACTGAAACGCGGATCCGCAGACGGCCGTGCGACGCGCGTTCGGCTCCGCGTGCGCAACGGCTTCGCGCAGCATCGCGCCGCTGTTGTCGACCGCAACGACCGACGACGCGCGCGCGTCGATCACGGGCCAGAAGCGGCCGGTGCCGCACGCGAGGTCGAGCACGCTATCGGTCTTCGCCAGTGCGTCGAGTGCGCGGCCGGTGAGGTAGCGTTCGCGCGCCGTGGAGATGCGCGTGCGCAGGTTCTTCCGGTGGTGACGGTGATAAGCGGATGCGCGTTCGCTGTCGTAGGCAATGATCTCGGGCAAGCATCCTCCGGGGACGTTAATCTGCGCGACGCCGCAGAGTCATCGGCAAGGCGACTGCATGTCAACCGTGGGACCGAAAATGGAATCACCCAGGCCGGTCGAGCGACTGCTCGCGCCGGTGCTGTGGCGTGCGAGCCGGTTCGGACTCGCCGTCGTGCTGCTTGCGCTCGCTCAATTCGCGTCGACGTGGCGTCCGCTCAGCGTCGCCGAAGCCGCGTTCGTCTTCTTTGCGTGGCTCGATCAAGCGTTGCAGATCGCAGCACCCCTGTTCGTTGTCGCCGCGCTGACGGGCCGGCTCGAGCGACGCGCACATCGCAGTGTCGGATTCCGGCGCGCGCTGCGTGTCGTTTTCGCGGCGGTCGCCACGCTTGTCGCTGCCGTGGTGCTCGCCGATGCGCGCATTCACGAACTGTACGGTTTCCACATCAACGGCTTCGTGTTGAACCTCGTCACGACGCCGGGCGGCATCGCGTCGTTGGAAGCGTCGACGGAGACGTGGCTTACGGTGGGCTTTGCCGTCGCGCTGATCTTCGTCGTCGTCTTCGGTCTGCTGACGTGGTTGCAGGGCCGCGCATCGCACGTTGCGCCACGACGGCGGCGCTGGACGGTGGTCGTGGCCATCATCGCGATCATCCTGTGCGACAAAGGGTTGTACGGCTACGCAGATCTGTCCGGCAACGGCCAGGTGCTGCGCGCGTCCGGTCTGTTCCCGTTCTATCAACCCGTGACGTTCCGCTCGGCGGCGAAGCGGATCGGCATCGAGCCCGCACCAGCGCTGATTCAGGCGATCTCGCAGAAGGGCAGCCTGGCGTATCCGCGTAATCCGATCGCAATCGCGCAGAGGGAAACGCCGCCGCCGAACGTGCTGTGGCTTACGGTCGAATCGATGCGCTTCGACCTGCTGAGCCCGACCACGATGCCGCGGCTGTGGGCCTTCGCCGCGGCGAACCTGCGCTTTACGCATCACCTCAGCGGCGGCAACCGCACGCGGATGGGCATGTTCACGATGTTCTACTCGCTGCACGGCCCGTACTGGTCGCACGTGCTCGAGGAGCGCCGCAGCCCGGTGTTCTTCGACGTGCTCGGCAAGCTCGACTACGACATCGAAGTGTTCACCAGCGCGAAGTTCTCGTATCCGGAGTTCGATCGCACGATTTTCGTCGACGTGCCGGCGGAGCGCCGCCACGAATACTCCGAAGACGAAGTGTTCTGGCACCGCGACGTGCACAACGTCGACGCGATCATCGCGAGCCTTGATGCGCGCGACAGCGTATAAC
>JANLUG010000377.1:0-5418 GCA_031363335.1 Gammaproteobacteria bacterium | reverse complement strand
TCGGATAGTCGACCGCCGCGTTGTCCGTGAGTAGCTGCTGCACTCTATCGAGCAGTTCGGCGCCGCTGAGTTCCGGGCTCGACTGTCCGTCTGCAGCAAACGCGCAGTCGACGACGAACAACAGAGCAAACACGAAGCGAGCCATAGCACTCTCCCGAGGTCATTCATTAATAGCAGAAGCGGCGCGCTTGTCGCGCCCGGCACAAACACGGCGGCACGATCTTGCCGCCCGCACTGCAAAGTGATGCCGGTATCACGGGTACCGGGTCGACCCAACGCGCTCGTCAGTGGCTCAAATGCCAATGAAAACAAAGGCGGCGCGACAATCGCATGCAGATTGGCACGCGCGTTGCTCAGTCGCTGTGGGAAACCCGGTCCAGTGATACGAATGGCCATCAACTTCGACAACGCGCTCGGTCTGACGCCCAAGGCACTACAACTGCTGGGTAGCCGAACCGCAGTGCTCGCGAACAACATCGCGAATGCCGACACGCCGAACTACAAAGCGCGTGAGTTGCCGTTCCACGCGATGCTGAACGATGCGATCAGCGGCAACCCGCACGAATCGATGGCGATCACCAACCCGCAGCATATCGACGCGACCCCGGCGGATTCGATCGACGGCGATCTGCAGTACCGCGTACCGCTGTTACCGGCCATCGACGGCAACACCGTCGACATCCATGTGGAGCAGGCGGCGTTTGCCGAGAACACACTGCAATTTCAGGCGTCGTTGCGGTTTCTCGACAACCGCTTCAAAGGCCTGATCAGCGCCATTCGAGGAGAATGACCATGTCGCTGTTGAGCATCTTCGACGTATCCGGCAGCGCGATGAGCGCCGAGACGGTGCGGCTGAACACGACCGCGAGCAACCTCGCCAACGCACAGAGCGTCACCGCCAACTTTGCCGATACGTATCGGGCCCGTCATCCGGTGTTCGCCGCGCAAGCCGTGTCGGGCGCCGATGCGGGCGATTCGGAAGACGGTGCCGAAACGCACGGTGTGCAGGTGCTCGGCATCGTCGAAAGCAACGCACCGCTGACGATGCGCTACGAACCCGAACATCCGCTTGCGAACGAAGACGGCTACGTCGCGTATCCGAACGTCAACGTCGTGCAGGAGATGGCCGACATGATCTCAGCCACCCGCTCGTTTCAGATGAACGTCGAAGTACTCAACTCTGCACGCACGCTGGCCGAACGCGTGCTGACCCTCGGCCAATAGAGAAACTCATCATGACGATTTCAGGCACCGGCATTCGAACGCTGTCCGACCTCAACCCGGCGGCCGCTACGAGCGGCTCTGAGAAGCTCGGTAAGGATCAGTTTCTGCGGTTGATGGTCGCGCAACTGAAGCACCAGGATCCGCTCGACCCGGCGAAGAACGAAGCGTTCCTCGCGCAGCTCGCGCAGTTCTCTTCGTTGGAAGGTATTACCAACCTCAACGACTCCGTCAGCGCGATGGCCGCCTCGATGCGTTCGACCGTTACATCGGAAGCGTCGTCGCTGGTCGGGCGTTCGGTGCTCGTGCCGACCGGTCAGACGCTGATGCAGGGCACTGGTTTGATCGGCAACGTCAACGTCACCGAAGCGACCAACGACGTCACCGTGGAAATCTCCGACAAAAGCGGCGCCAGCGTCGCGCGGTTGTCGCTCGGACCGCAGGAAGAAGCCGGTACCGCCCGCTTCACATGGGACGGCACCAACAGCGCCGGAGAGGCGATGCCGCCGGGTGTGTACAAAGTGAAAGCCTCTGCCAATTCGAAAGGGCTCACGGTCGATCTGCCGGAGTACGTCGTCAGCGTTTCCATCGGGCAGGACGGCATGCAGTTGAATCTCGCCGGCGGCACGTCGGTACCCATCTCCGACGTCAAAGAAATCCAGTAGCCAAGGAACCCCCCATGTCATTCAACACAGCACTCAGCGGACTCAGCGCGGCCTCCAGTGAACTCAGCGTCACCGGCAACAACATTGCGAATGCGAGTACCGTCGGCTTCAAGGCATCCCGCGCGGAATTCGCCGATGTCTACGCGTCTTCGCTGCTTGGCTCCGGCTCGAACGAGATCGGCAGCGGCGTAAAACTCGCGAACGTCGCCCAGCAGTTCAGCCAGGGAACGATTTCGTTCACGAACAACAGCCTCGACCTCGCCATCGACGGTAACGGCTTCTTCGTGATCAATCAGAACGGTGCGCGTGCGTATACGCGTGCCGGCATGTTCGGCGTGGACGATCAGGGCTTTCTGGTCACCAACACGGCCGATCGTGTGCAAGGCTTCGGTGCGAACGCGACCGGGGCCCTCAGTGGCGTCGTCGGCGATCTGAAGCTGCAGACGTCGAACCTGGCGCCACGCCAGACGACGCAAGTGGAAGCTACGTTGAACCTCGATGCCCGCGAGGGCGTACTGAGTCAGATCGGTACGCGCATTTCCACGCTGGGCGGCGCGGTTGGTGTTGCGCACGCCGGGTTGGCGTCGCCGACGGAATCGGTCGTCAACGCGGGTGGGCCGCCGGTGCCGTTCAACTACGGCGTCAACGTACCCTCGAGCGTCGGCGCGGCGAATCTCATCACGCCGTTCGATTTCTCCGTGCCGAACGGCCAGGTCACGTTCAACGTTACGCAGACCGGTTCCAGCACACCGTCGCAGAACACCACCGTTGCGGTGACGTTGAACACGAACATCACGAACCTGCAGGACCTTATCAACGACATCCGCAACGATCTGACCACCAGCGGTATCGGCATCGACGTTCGAGAAAATCCCAACAACCTCGGCCGGCTGCAGTTTTATGCAACCACTAGCGGAGAGAATTCGACCATTGCCGTCGATCCGCTCGACAACGCGGTGTATGGCTCCGCAGTGACGCGTGTGAATACGATCAGCGCGCTCGGAGGCATCGCGCTCGGTCAAGGCGGCACGGGCGGATCGAGCAGTGTCGCGCCCGATCCGTTCGCAACGTCCGGTGCGGTCGGCGCGAGCGGCAACATCACCGCCGCGAGTTTCGACCTTACGCTGACGGGCGCGAGCGCGAACAACGGCACCGTCACGATCAACCTCGATGCCAACATCCTCAACGTCAACGATCTCATCACCGACATCCGCGACGAACTGCTGCCGAGCGGCATCGGTGTGGACGTCCGAGAAGACGCCAACAACCCGGGCCGGCTGCAATTCTTCGCAACCGTACCCGGTCAGGCATCGACGATCACGATCGGCAACCTCGATACGTCGAACATCGGCGTGACGCCGGCCGATCTCGTCGGCACATTGAACCTGGCCACCGGTGTAACGGTTCCGGGCGCACCGGGTGTCAGCAACGGATATGCGCCGCAAACCGTCGAGGTCGTGCATCCCGACGGTACGTCCCAGATTGTGAGCACGACGGCCGGGCAGAGCGCTGCACAGATCGCCTCCGTGTTCTCCAGCACGAACGTACCCGGCGTTTCCGCCTCGGCCATCACCACGGCAACGATTCCGATCGGCGGGCTGACGAACGCAAGCGGCACGATGCGTCTTCAGCTGAACGGCGTTACGGTATCCGGCACGACGCTGACGGACCTCGCGAACTCGATCAATGCGGCGCCCGGACTCGGCACGGTCAGCGCCACGGTGAGCGCCGGTGGCGACCTCACCGTGACCGATCAAGTCGGCAACGACCTGGTGTTCAACGTCACGGCCGGTACGGCCGCGGATTCGCTCGACGTGCGTGGCCCTTCCGGAGTGCCGGTAACGCTCTCGCTGCTCGGCACGCCGGCTGCATCGATCGGCGGCTCGGTCAATTTTTCGCTGCAGGAAGGCTACACGCTGACGAATGCGTCGCCGACCACGAGCAACCTGTTCGGCAACCTGGATCCTTCGTCGTTCACGCCGTTCCAGCTGAACACCTTCGATCCGACGAACCAGGATTCCTACAATTCGGCGACGTCGATGACGGTTTACGACAGTCTCGGCAACGCGCACGTGATGTCGCTGTACTACGTCAAAGAGCGGTTCACCCCAGGGTTGCCCGGAGAAATGCCGAACCGCTGGAGCATGTACGTGCAGATCGACGGCCATGACGTCGGCGATCCCGATCCGAACCTGGCGCCGCCGGCGAACAGCGTGCCGACTCGACGTGCGTACGCCGTCCAGTTCAATCCTGACGGCACGATTGATCCGTCGGGCACCGACGAAGTGCTGATCTCCAACTGGGTACCGCTCGACGTCAACGCCGCGCCTAACGGCGCCGTTGGACCGCAGAACGTGCTGGCCGGCGGTTCGCTGCCCGTCGCAGAGCCGCCGACGAGCTCGAACTTCCAGATCAGGCTCAACGATTCGACGCAATACGGCAGCGACTTCGCGGTCAGCCAGATCGATCAGGACGGCTACACCACGGGTCAGTTGTCCGGCTTGAACATCGACAGCGAAGGCGTGATTGCAGCGCGCTTCACTAACGGCCAGAACCAGGTGCTCGGACAGATCGCGTTGGCGCACTTCGCGAACGTGCAGGGGCTGCATGCGATCGGCGACAGCGCGTGGGTCGAAACGAATGGCTCGGGCGCGCCGGTGATCGGCGCTCCTGGGTCCGGCTCGCTCGGCGCGATCACATCGGGTGCACTCGAGGATTCCAACGTCGAACTGTCCGATCAACTCGTGCAGCTGATCATCGCGCAGCGCAACTTCCAGGCGAACGCCCGGACGATTTCGACCGCCGATGAAATCACCAAGACCATCATCAACATCTAACCGGTCGAAGGCGTAAGACGTGGACAAGCTCTTCTATGTGGCAATGACCGGCGCGGCGCACATCGACCGCGCCCAAACGCTGCATTCGAACAACCTTGCGAACGTCGGCACCACCGGGTTTCGCGCCGACCTCGCGCAAGCGCGGTCGGTGCAGGTCTACGGCGACGGATTCAACGCCCGTGTCTTCGCACTGACGGAACAACCCGGCAGCGACCTAAAGCAAGGTGCGTTGATGCAGACCGGCCGAGATCTCGATACGGCGATCACCGGAGAAGGTTTTTTTGCAGTCAACGGACCCGACGGCAAGGAAGCGTATTCGCGCAGCGGCGACTTCACCGTCGACTCGCTCGGCGCGCTGCGCGACGGCGCGGGGCGACAGGTGTTGGGCGATGGCGGACCCATCTCGGTGCCTCCGTACGATGCGTTGTACATCGGCGAAGACGGCTCCGTGACCATCCAACCGGAAGGCCAGGGTCCCGAAGCGCTCGTGCAGGTGGACAGATTGAAGCTCGTGAAGCCGGACCACGGTGCGATGACGAAAGGTGCTGATGGTCTGATGCATTCAAAGGGCGGAGCGGCGTTGCCGTCGAGCCCGGATGTTTCGCTCGTATCCGGTCAACTCGAGAACAGCAACGTCAACGCGGTGAACGAAATGACTTCGATTCTCGAACTCGCCCGGCAGTTCGACCTCGAGG
>JANLUG010000365.1:0-2988 GCA_031363335.1 Gammaproteobacteria bacterium | reverse complement strand
GGTTCGAAAGCCCGACTACCTGCCCCGCTGTCTGAGCCATTCCAAACCAACATCACCGAATGGGAAGCGTTCTTCAACGGACCGTCCTTGAAAGCGCAATTGATGAGCCGGTACATGTTCGAACACCTGTTCCTCGCGGATCTCTACTTCGACGAGGTCGGCACCGGCGAGCACTTTCGGATGGTCCGTTCCACCACGCCACCGGGCGAACCGATCGACGTGATCGCATCACGACGTCCGTACGACGATCCGGGCGTCGCGCGCCCGTACTATCGACTGCAGCGGAACACCGAGACGCTGGTGTCCAAAACACACATGGCGTATGCGCTGGACGCAAAACGTATGGCGCGTTGGCAGGCGTTGTTCCTTACGCCGCAATACGCCGTCGACCAATTGCCGGACTACAAGGCCGCCGATGCGTCGAACCCGTTCCTGACGTTCCGCGCGATCCCCGTGAAGAGCCGCTATCAGTTCATGCTCGATGAGGCGCAGTACACGATCATGGGTTTCATAAAGGGGCCCGTCTGCCGCGGCCAGATCGCGCTCGACGTCATCGAGGATCACTTCTGGGTATGGTTCATCGCTCCGGACGTCGAGGCCGAGACGCACGACGGAGAGTTCCTCGCGACGGAACTGAAGGAACTCGAGTTGCCCACATCCGATGGCAGCAACAACCTTCGACTGTTGCATTGGATGCACTATTCGAAGATGGAGAAGGAGTTCCTGACGGCGAAGGCGGCACACGAACTCGTGACCTATCCAAACGGCCGGCAACTCACGCTCGAGATGATCTGGGACGGCGACGGCGTGAATCAGAACGCCGCCTTGACGGTGTTCCGGCACTTCGACAGCGCCTCGGTCGTCAAGGGTCTCGTCGGCGAAGATCCGAAAACAGCGTGGGTGATCGACTATCCGCTGCTCGAACGGATCCACTACCTGCTCGTCGCGGGCTATGACGTCTACGGCAACGCCGGACTGCAGCTGTTCTCGCGCCTCTACATGGACTTCCTGCGGATTGGGGGAGAGTTCAACTTCCTCTACTTCCTGCCGCCGGAAGCACGCACTGCCGCTGTGGACAACTGGTATCGCGGCGCAGAAAAGAACATTGCGACCTATCTCGCGGAATACCAGCAGCTGTTCGCCCAGGCGACCGGCATCCCTTACGCAGGCGACGACCCCAAACGGGAGCTCTACGCGCATCTGAAGGCGCGCGTCGGCCCGGCGCTGTCGCGAAATTACGAACTCGATCGCTCGACGCTTCCGCCGCTGTTGCTGGCGGATCTTTCGCGACTTGCGGCAACGCAGGGGTTGCCGGTGTCGTGGTTGCCGGAGTTGTCGATGATGACGATCGAGACGGCATCCGGCCCGCAGACCGTGACGCTCGTGCACAACGACGGCCATACGAACGTGGCGACGATGTTCAACGAAGCGGCGCGGCGCATACCGGCGGAAGATACGCTAACGGTTGTGCCGGGCTTCCTCGGCGCGTATCCGAACGCATTTTTCAAAGTCGATCAGAAGGATCTGCCGTCATTCGCCGACGCGGTGGCGCACCTCGCGAGCGAGGCGGACTTCGCGGCACTGATGGATCGCTGGGGTGTGCGGCGAACCGATCCGGGGTTCTGGGCGCACAGTGATCTCATCTACGGTCAGGTGGAAGCGCTCGACTACGCGGACAAAGGCGTCCTCGACTACAGCAGGATCGAGAATCGCTAGCGAGCGCCCGTACTAGGCACCGCTTCAGCACTGTCGTCTATCAGTTGACCGACCCGTTGCTCCACGTATGCAAAGAACGGATTGTGGCGCAACCGCATCGCCTGACTCAGTGAAACCGTCAGTACGCTCGTCTCACCGCGCGGCTGGAAAGCGCCAAGGCGCAGACCGTTGTAGGCCCCCGACAGGTTGTGTCCGTCGCCATAGATCGGATCATCCGGTGCGAACGGAACTGCCACATGCGACAGCGAGTACACGTTCTGCGGCCATTCGAGATCCAGCGGCGTTGATTCCGTGTTGGCGGAGTGCGCCGCACGCGACTGCGCTGCGACGGCTCGCGAGTTGCGCGCAACGTTACTGATCACCGTCAACCGGTAGTTCAGATCGCCGCTGGTTTCGAGTTTGTCGAGCGGCGTGTCTACCGTTGCGGGCATGAAGCCGGCAAACGTGTCGAATCGGTTCACGTCGAATATCACGAGCTCACTGCGCGGCTCTTCGAGTTGGTCATACAGGTGTTGAATGGTCGCGGATGTGTCGACCGTAGAGTCCGTCCACGAAAGGAACGTCAGCACCCGCGGGAATCGATTCATATGCCCCGCCCTTCGCGCCTCCGTCAATCCGTTCTGTACGGCCTGAGTGACGTTCCAGGCCTGCGCGGCCGCGTTCTTCGGAAACGAGTTGTATTTGTACGGGTCGTATTCGGGTTCGATCGACAACCATTGAAACTGACCAAAGTACGCCAACCGCGTCAGTACGTTGCCGATGTTCGAGATCACAGCGACTTGCGCGATGCCGATCTCCGGCGAGAAAAGAACCAACGAATCGGGAAGGGGGAGACTCTCGTCCGACACGGCATCCAGCGCGTACTTCACCGACAGGCCGCCGCCGTTCGAGTAGCCAGCCATATAGAACGGCAGGGTCGCGCCGATCCGGCCGCGCACGTGGCGCGCGCCGATGAGACTAGCGGCGACCCAATCGTTCCAGCTGACACGGGTCAAGGCGCCGGGAATGGTCCCATGCCCGGGTAGTCGAAGACCCAACACGTAGAAGCCCTTCGCCTGGAACAGCTCGCCGATGCGTCGCAGGCTATAGGGAGAATCGGTCAAACCGTGCAGCAGCAGAACGCCGCCGCGAATGTGTTCCGGGACCAGTTCGAACGTCCGGTTCCAGTCGGGGTGTTGCGATTGCGGGTCCTGCGGGCCGCCGGAACGGTATCGACTGAACAATGTAACGTCGGTCGACTCGACATGGCTGTCGACCTCCGCGTTCATCTCC
>JANLUG010000359.1:0-3617 GCA_031363335.1 Gammaproteobacteria bacterium | reverse complement strand
GATTCGCGCGTTGCCGGATTGGATGCACACGCGCTACGCAGCTCAGTCAGTTTGGCTATGGTGCGCGCTGGTTCTGACCCTGGTGGTGACCGCCGCGCTCATGACGCTCGTCTATCGCATCACGCGACGGGTGGCAGGGGGCCGACACGGCGTGGGTTATTACCTCGGCGCGGTGTTCCCCCTATTCGCAGTCGTGCTTCCGCAAGCAGCGACGGATTTTCTGTCGGATCAGATATTCATTTCCGGTCGGCTGTTCGAGATGGTCGACTTTGCGCTGGATCTCGTTTCACTCGGCGCACTGATCGTGGTGATCCTGGGTTTGACGAACCGGCTCGCGTCCGCACTAACGGCGCTGCCCTGGTCGAAGGAACGCCAGTTGACTGCACAGCTTGCACAGCTGGTCGTTCGCGCCTTCGGAGTGGCGGGCGCTTTGGTGGCGGTGTTCGAGGGCGGGCGCTATCTCGGCGTGCCGCTGACCACCCTCGTTGCGGGCGTCAGCGTGAGCGGTTTAACGGTGGCGCTCGCCGCGCAAGATACGCTGAAGAACCTGTTCGGCAGCCTGATGATTCTGTTGGACCGACCGTTTCAGGTCGGTGACCTGATTCGAATCAAGGGACACGAAGGCAGAGTGGAGTCGGTGGGCCTTCGCTCCACCCGCATTCGCGACGTCAGCGGACATGTGGTGAGTATCTCGAACGAAGAAATGGCGCGGCTCGATTCGAAGAATCTCAGCAGTCGAAGTCACCTTCGACGGCAGGAAGTTCTGCACCTTCGCGCCGATACGCGCCCCGAGAGCATTCAGAGCTTCGTCGAGTTCATCCGCGGAACTCTCGAGAACCACGAGGGGTTCGATCCACACTTCCCCCCTTCGGTGCGGATCGGATTCGGAGACGCAGCCGTAACCGTCACGATTACGTACTTCTATGCCTCGCGGAGCAGCACTGCCTTTGCGGCATTCAATGAGCAGATCACGCTGCGGGTGCTGCAACGACTGCAGGACGACGGTATCAAGCTTGCACCGGCCGGACACGCGGCGCACAGCGATGTCGCAGCGCCTGAGCACGCGACTCACGACAATCACGAGGCTGGCCACGCAGCTCATGAGCCGGGGCTGGAGGGGCCCGGCCATTCAGCGCATCGGACCTGAACTTCACACGGCCGATCGACCGCTGGACAAGTTCGTGCAGAGTTAGCTGATCTGTTTACGCGCGGTCCACAGCAGCAACAACGCGACGATCGCATGCAGTACCACGCCGGGCCACAGCAGCAGCCCGGACATGTGTTCGAACACACCGAGATAGCCCAGGTAGAACGAGATCGACGCGTTGTAGATCAGCATTCCGCGGAACGCGGCCGCGCAGCCTTCGATACCCTTGCCCGGCCAACACGCGAACGAAAGTCCCAGCAATGCGATACCAAAACAGCGGGCGAGCAGCGTGCCGTCGCCCGAGATCTCCAGACCCACCAACAATTTCACGATCAACGCCGGAACGAGGATCACCACGATCCCCGTACCGACTTCGACGACGGATGTGAACGCGAGCAGCTTTCTCGTCGCGCTGTTGCTCACTGATTCCATCCCATCAGTCGTGCGCCTTCGCCGCCGCGTCGGCCACCTTCGCCTGGTCCCCGGCCGATAGCTGCGACGGCCCCAACTTGTACGTCAGCTTGTCGATCGTGCCGGTGAAACGGAACGGCAGCTGATAACTGTCGTCGACTCCCGTGCGCGTATCGACGCCGATGTCGAGCGTCTCGTCGATGGTCATCATCAGCGGAATCGTGTGCTCCAGCGTTTTGCGCGCCATCTCCTTACCGTCGACGGTGAACACGCCGGTGCCGCCTTTACCCGGTCCAGGACCGTCGTATTTGAAGTCGAATACCAGCGTGTGTTTGCCGGGGGCGAGCGCTTTCGCGAACAGGTCGTCGCCGATCAAACCGCCGACACCGCCTTCCCAACGGAACCGCTCCAGATCGAGCAGGTTGTAGACGAATATCGGCTTGCCGTTCAGCAGATACATCGCGTATCCCCCGAACCGGCCGCCGAACGTCACGATCATCCCCTCTGCACCGCCGTCCGGCACGGTGACATCGGCCGAGATCGTGAAGTCTTTGTCCATCACGTCGGGTGAATTGCCGATCGGAATTCCGGAGTTCTCACCCGTGTAGGTAAACAACGTCTTCCCAGCGACCGCACTCGGCCGCGGCGTCTGCAGGCGAACGAACGCCGTGTTGTCGAGCGGCAGCACGTTGTATTTCGCCGCCTCCGATACGAATAGATCCTGCATTTCCTTCAGCTTCGCCGGGTTCTTCGCCGCCAGATCGTTGTTCTGCGTGAAGTCTTCGGTGATGTTATACAGCTCCCACTGATAGCCGTTCACTACATCAGGCAGCTTGCCCGTCGCCAGATCCCACGGCGGCGCGAACGGCGTCGTGTTGGCGATCCAGCCGTCTTTATAAATGCCGCGGTTGCCGGCCATCTCGAAGTACTGCGTGGTGTGCGTCGACGGCGCTTTGGCATTCGCCTTGTCGAACGAATACGCCATGCTCACGCCTTCGATCGGTCGTTGGGTGATCCCGTTTACTTCGGCCGGCGCCTGAATGCCGGTCGCCTCCAGGATCGTCGGCACGATGTCGATGACGTGGTGGAACTGCGAACGGATCGCGCCGACATCCTTGATGTGGCCCGGCCACGAAATCGCCAGCCCCTGCCGAGTGCCGCCGAAGTGCGAGGCAACCTGCTTCGTCCACTTGAACGGCGTGTCGAATGCCCAGGACCAACCCACCGACATGTGCGGATAGGTCTTGTCCGTGCCCCAATCCTCGAGATGCAGCAGCTGCAGCGGTTCAGGCGCCTTCAGGATTCCGTTGTACGCGGTGAGCTGGTTGAACGCACCGGACAACGTGCCTTCGGGACTGGTGCCGTTGTCGCCGACGATGTAGATGATCAGCGTGTTGTCGAGTTTGCCCATGTCGTCCACGGCCTGAATGACGCGGCCGATCTCGTAGTCGGTGTACGCGGCGTAACCGGCGAACACTTCCGCTTGGCGCGCATAGAGTTTCTTCTCGAGCAAAGACAGCGATTCCCATTTCGGAATTTCCGCCGGCCACGGTGTGAGTTGTGCGTTTGCCGGGATGACGCCGAGCTTCTTCTGATTGGCGAAGATCACGTCGCGCAACTTCTCGTAGCCCATGTCGAACTTGCCTTTGAACTTCGCGACCCACTCAGCCTTCGGCTGGTGCGGCGAGTGCGTGCCGCCGGGTACGTAGTAAAGGAAGAACGGCTGGTCCGGCGCAGCGGCATTCAGATCGCGCATGTGCTTGATCGCTTCATCTGCGAGATCGGTCGTCAGGTTGTAGCCCGCCTTACCTACGAACGGAAAAATCTGCGTGTGATCGCGGAACAGATACGGGGTCCACTGATCGGTCTCGCCGCCCATGAAGCCGTAAAAGTACTGGAAGCCAAGTCCGGACGGCCATTGGTCATACGGTCCGGATGCGCTGTATTGGTACGTCGGCGTGTTGTGGTTCTTGCCGAACCACGAGGTCGAGTATCCGTTCTCCTTCAGGATCGTGCCGATGCTCGCGTTGTCGATCCCGATGATCGAGTTGTACCCCGG
>JANLUG010000353.1:0-5513 GCA_031363335.1 Gammaproteobacteria bacterium | reverse complement strand
ACCGGCATGCCGACGCGCACGCAACAGGCCGACTTGATGTCGGCGGTTTATGCGTCGCACGGTGATACGAAACATGTCGTGCTGATCCCGTCGTCTCCGAAGGAGTGTTTCGATTTCTCGGCCGACGCGCTCGATCTCGCCGACCGCCTGCAGACCCCGGTCATCATCATGTCCGACCTCGAACTCGGCATGAATGAAGTCATGTCGGATCCGCTGGTGTGGGACGACGCGCGTAAATACGACCGCGGCAAGGTTTATCACGCGGAAGATCTCGACCGCATCGAGAAGTTCGGCCGGTATGTGGACGTCGACGGCGACGGCATCGGCTATCGCACGTATCCCGGCGCGCACCCGTCGAAAGGCGGCTTTTTCACGCGCGGCACATCGCGCGACGAATACGCCCGGTATACGGAAGATCCCGATATCTATGTCGAGAACATGGATCGTCTGCTGATCAAGTGGGAAACGGCGAAGAAGCTGGTGCCGAAACCGGAGATTCACGAGAGCGCGCCGCGTCGCCCGTATGGTGTCCTCTATTACGGCACCACGCAGATGCCGATGCAGGAATCGTTGGACCTGCTCGCGACCGACGGCATCCATCTCGACACCCTGCGCATCCGCGCCGTGCCGTTCACCGATTCGGTGCTCGAATTCATCGACAATCACGAGCTCGTGTTCATCGTCGAACAGAACCGCGATGCACAGATGCGGATGATCCTGGTCAACGAAGGCAACATAGACCCGGCGAAGGTCGTGCCGGTGTGCTACTACGGCGGTTTGTCGATCGCCGCGGAATTCATTCGAGGTGAGATAGCCAAGTATTTCGCGACCAACAAACTCGCGAGAATTTCGGAGGTCAAGCGATGACATTCGTCACCAAACCCCGCGTTCATCACCCGCAACTCAAGGTCAACGACCTCGGGTTGACCCGACGCGACTACGAAGGATCGGTTTCGACGCTGTGCGCCGGTTGCGGCCACGATTCGGTGAGCGCAGCGATCGTGCAGGCGTGTGCCGAGTTATCGATCCCGCCGCACCGTTTCGCAAAGATCTCGGGTATCGGTTGTTCGTCGAAGACGCCGACGTATTTCCTCGGCAAATCGCACGGTTTCAACTCGGTGCACGGCCGCATGCCGTCCGTCGCCACCGGCGCAAATCTCGCGAACCACGAGCTGTACTGCATCGGCATTTCGGGCGACGGCGATACCGCGTCGATCGGCATGGGTCAGTTCGCGCACATCGTCCGGCGCCGCATCAACATGTGCTACATCGTCGACAACAACGGCACCTACGGCCTCACGAAGGGGCAGTTCTCGGCGACGAACGACAAAGGCTCCACCAGCAAGAAAGGCGCGCCGAACCTCTACGAACCGATCGACCTCGTCAGCATCGCGTTGCAGCTCGGCGCAACGTTCGTCGCGCGTAGTTTTTCCGGCGATAAGGGCCAGCTGATTCCGTTGGTGAAGGCCGCTCTGCTGCACAAAGGGTTCGCGTTCATCGACGTCATTTCGCCGTGTGTTGCGTTCAACAACCACCGCGGTTCGACGAAGAGCTACGACTACGTGCGCGACCATCGCGGCGATGTCGTTGCGGCCGATTTCGTTCCGGCGCACGACGAAATCGTGGCGGACTATCTGCCAGGCACGCGCGAAGACGTTGCGATGCCCGATGGTTCGACGCTGCGTTTGCGTAAGCTGGCCTCCGACTACGATCCGCATGATCGTGTCGCGGCGCTGTCGTATGTGCAACGCAAGCAGAACGAGGGCGAGGTGGTCACGGGTCTGCTGTATCTTGATCAGGATGCGTCGGATTGCCACGCGATTCTCGAGACGGTCGACACACCGCTGAACGCATTGCAGGAAGCGGATCTGTGTCCCGGCAATGCGGCGCTGAAGCCGATCAACGCGAGCTTCCGATAGCCGTTCGACAGCGATCGGCGGCGCGAAGTCACCAACGCGCTACAACTCTTCACGCATCGGGACGGCCCGATGCGATACCTTTGTTGCAGCCCCCAGGTTCAATTTCGATAATACCCGCCCGCTTACGGCCCAACTCGACGAGGATCGGACGTGGCTCTACCTAGCCTTGACGATTATTTCCCGGACTGGAAGGAGCGCGAAGCGCTCGCCGAAGAGATGGTGCCGATCATCGGCAATCTCTACCGCAAGAACGTCGTGACGTATTGCTTCGGGCGCGCGCTTTACAGCGAGAGCGTTACCAACATCATGAAGACGCACCGCTACGTGCGTCAGATCGCGAACAACGAACTGTCCGAGTTCGAAAGCTATCCGATCATGAAAGCGTTGTCCGAGCTCGATCTGGGGCCGTGTCACATCGACGTGGGCAAGCTCGCGCTGCAATACATGAGCGAGAGCGCCGGCAACGGCACCACGGCGATGGATTTCGTGCGGCAGGCGTGTGCCGAAGTGATCGGCCGTCACATTCCGCCGCTCGAACGGCCGCAGGATGTCGTGCTTTATGGCTTCGGGCGGATCGGTCGATTGCTCGCACGGCTGCTGATCGAAAAGACCGGTGGTGGCCAACAGTTGCGCTTGCGCGCCATCGTCGTGCGCCGAGCAAGCAAGGAAGACCTGGTAAAACGCGCGAGTCTGCTGCGTCGCGATTCGGTACACGGCTCGTTCAAGGGCACGATTCGGGTCGACGTCGAACAGAATTGCATCATTGCCAACGGCAATGTCATTCGCATGATCTATGCGAACAATCCTGCGGAAGTGGACTACGAGAGCTACGGTATCACCGATGCGATCGTGATCGACAACACCGGTGCGTGGCGCGACCAGAAAGGTCTCGCCGAACATCTGAAGTCGAAGGGTGCTTCGCGCGTGATCGTCACCGCGCCGGGGAAGGGCGGAATCAAGAACATCGTCTCGGGGATCAACTCGAACGGCCTGTCGAAAGACGATCGGATTCTGGCAGCGGCATCGTGTACCACGAACGCGATCGTGCCGATCCTCAAGGCGATCGACGACGAGTTCCAGATTCAGAACGGGCACATCGAAACCGTTCATGCCTACACGCCCGACCAGAACCTCACCGACAACTATCACGAGAAAAGCCGGCGCGGGCGCAGCGCGGCGCTGAACCTCGTCATCACGGAAACCGGTGCGTCGTCGGCCATCACCGATCTGTTGCCGTCGCTCGAAGGCAAGCTGACCGGCAACGCCATCCGCGTGCCGACGCCGGACGTTTCGCTCGCGATCCTGAATCTGACGGTATCGCGCAATACCACGCTCGAAGAGGTGAACGGCTATCTGCGCGACGCGTCGCTGTATTCGCCGCTGCAGCGTCAGATCGACTTCATCAAATCGCCGGAAGTCGTTTCATCCGATTTCGTCGGCAATCGGCATGCGTGCATCGTGGACGGTCTTGCAACGATCGTTAAAGACAACCGGATCGTCGTGTATGCGTGGTACGACAACGAGTATGGCTACTCGTGTCAGGTCGTCCGCGTGGTGCAGAAATGGGCCGGGATCCGTTATCCATTGATACCGAGCGACGTCGCCGAAATCGGTTTCGGCTGAGCCTCTAGGAATCCGTTGGCGAATCGACCGCGCTGCGTTGCGGATGCACGCGGCCGCCGGTCATCAGCAGGCGCGCGCCGGCAGCAGTCGTCAGATAGTTGAATACGACCGGTGTCGGTGAACCCGACAGCGCGCCCACGAATGCGTCGGGTGCGCACGGCCGAAGGCGATACGTGAGCGGTGGAGCCGGATAACGGGCGCCTTCGATGGTGGCGACGAGCTGATCGTGCTCCGCGCGCACCGTGATCCGCTGCGATAGTTTCTCGAAGACGCCGCAATAGTGCTCGAGCGGCTCAGGCGGCCGAACGGTTGCTGCCGCGCGCGGAGGCGGGCGGATGCCAAGGAGTTGCGTGAAGATCTCGCCGAACAGCGCGTGAAACAGCTCCGCCGGAAAGCCCCCGTTCGTCAGCAGCGCAACCGCGGTGTTTCGCGACGGGACGATCCTCAAGTATGCGTTCTGCCCGGTCGTCGCGCCGTCGTGGCCGACCACCCGGACGTGGTCCCAGTCGAACAGCATGAAGGCAAGGCCGAAGGCATCGGCGAGGCTTCCGGCCGGCAGGCGCACTTGTGGAGTCAGCATCTGTTCGATGGTGTGTCGCGAGATCACCTGCTCGCCGACGCACGATATGCCGCCGTCGAGCAGCGTGCGCGCAAACAGAATCAGATCGGTGGCGGAGGCATACACCACTGATCCGGCGGGTGCGCTCGACAGCGGCAGGTAGGCCGACTGGGTCATCGCGAGCGTATCGGTCGGTTTCGCGCGCACGTGTCCGATCGCGGTGCGGTATTTCGGAGTGTCGTGCGGATAGCGCACGAACGAACTTTCCCCGAGCCGGCCGCTCAGATGTCGCCCAAGGGCCGTCTCCCATGTCGTGCCGCGTTGCAGTTCGATGATTCGGCCGAGCAGGTTGAAGCCGACGTTGCAGTACGAAAACAGTTCTCCCGGCGGATGCAGCGTCGGCAACACGCGACACGCATCGACGTAGCGGGCGAGTTTGTCTTCGCCAAGGCCTGTGTTCTCGAAGAAGTCGCCGTCGATTCCGCTCGTGTGAGTCAACAGTTGTCGGATGGTGATCGCACGCGCGGCGTCGATTGATTGCAGCGAGAAATCGGGTAGGTGGCGCCTAACGGGATCGTCGAGGCGAAGGCGACCCTCTTCGACCAGTTGCATCACCAGCGTTGCGGTCAACAGTTTGGTGATCGAGCCGATCTGAAAGATCGCGCTGGGTGTCGTTGCGACCGCGGTGTTCAGATTGATCACACCGGCCGCGCAGGTGGTGAGGCGACCGTTGTGCCATATCGCGAGGCTGGCGCCGGGTACTTGGAATTCCCCGGCGAGCGCATCGAGGCGCGCTTGCCAGCCGACGGACACGCCTATTTACCCGTGAAATTCGGTGCGCGTTTTTCCAAGAACGACGCCATACCTTCCTTGAAGTCCGCGGAACGGAACAGCGGCAGCAGCTGCAGGAACACATGATGCACGTGATCGTTGAACGTCTCGTTCATGCCCATCCGCATCATTCGCTTCGACGCCTGAACGGCGAGCGGTGCATTGCGCGCAATCTCACCGGCCAGTTGCGCGGCGACCGCGCCGATCTCGCTTGCGGGAACCACGCGTGACACGAGCCCCATCTCGAGGCTCTCGGCCGCCGTCAGCGTGCGGCCGGTGAAAATCAGTTCGGCCGCTTTCGACCAGCCGATCAATCGCGGCAGAATCCACGTGCCGCCCGACTCCGGCAGTACGCCGCGCGCGGTGAAGGCGGCGGCCAGCTTCGCGGTATCCGCCATGACGCGAATGTCGCAACCGAGCGCGAGATCCATCCCGTAGCCGGCGGCCGAACCGTTCAACGCACAGATCGTCGGTTTGTCGACGGCGTGCAGAACGGTGGGCGGTGTGTTGCGCAGGTCGAGGTTTGCCCCGAGCAGATGATGAACCAACCCGGTGGCATCACCGGCCAGATGCCAGTGGAT
>JANLUG010000337.1:0-6559 GCA_031363335.1 Gammaproteobacteria bacterium | reverse complement strand
TATCGCGAGCTTGTGCGCCGCATCGATGCCTTCCACGTCGAACGTCGGATCGGCTTCCGCGTAGCCCAGTGCCTGCGCATCCGCGAGCGCCTTGGCAAAGTCGTTACCCGAGGCCATCTCCGTGAGAATGTAGTTCGAGGTGCCGTTGATGATTCCGGCGATCCAGTTGATGGCATTTCCGGCAAGGCCTTCGCGCAGCGCCTTGATGATCGGAATGCCGCCGGCCACGGCGCCTTCGAAACCCACGCAGATACCCGCCTTGCGCGCGGCCGGCAACAGCCGTGCACCGTGTATTGCGATGAGTGCCTTGTTGGCGGTGACGACGTTCTTGCGCGCATCGATGCATTGTTGAAACAGCGCGGCCGCGGCGTCGATTCCGCCGATGGTTTCGACGACAACTTCAACGCGAGGGTCGGCTACGACATCCGCGATATGGATCGTGAACGGCACACCGTTCGGAATGATGTCGGGCTTCGGTGTACGGCTCGCGATCCGTACCACCTCGATCGGGCGGCCTGCCTGGCGAGCGATCACGGCTCCGTTGGCGCGTAGCAGCGCAAGCACGCCCTGGCCGACGGTGCCGATACCACACAGGCCGATACGCAGCGGCTGCACCGTTGGAATTCCCGGAACGAAAGGAGCGGGAAAGCTATCGACTCACCCTGGCGAAGTCAACGCGACGGGGCACCGCCGCGTCCCATACGACTCGTCAGATGCCGAGCATCTCACCGAGTTGGTCGGCGGTGACGTAGCCCGCAACCATGCGCCCGTCTTCGAGCACGATGGCGGGTGTACCGCTCAGGCCGGCAAGGTGGCCGAGTTCGTATTCTTGCGCGACCGGGTTGACGCACGTCTTCGGCGGCAGTTCCTCGCCGCGCTTCATGCGCGTGATCGCGTCCTGCCGATTCGAAGAACACCAGGCGGTTACGAGTTTGTCGTAGCCGGGCGAGCCGACGCCGGCTCTGGGGTAAGCGAGATATCTGACCTCGACGCCCATCTTGTTCATTTGCGGCACTTCTTTGTGCAGCTTGCGGCAGTATGTGCAGTCGACGTCAGTGAACACGGTGATCACCGCCTTGCGCGCGCCTTGCGCAGGAAAGATCGCCATGTCGTTCGGCGAAACCGCCGCGATCAGCGCTTTGCGTTTTTCGTCGCGCGCGCGTTCGGCGATGTTGACCAGCGTGTCGCCCATTTCGAACAGGTCGCCGGCGATGAGATAGCGACCGTCGCTCGACGCGTAAAGCACGTCGCCGCTCGACAGCGCGATTTCGATCATGCCCGGAATCGGCGAGGCAGAGGCGCCTTCGATCGGCAGATCCGGACGCAACGCCTTCAGTTTCGCGACGACGCCATCCATGGCGTTCTGCGCGGTCGGCGCGGCCGCCGACATGGCTTCGCCACACAGGATCGTGATCGCCACTACTACGATTGCAACGAAGGAACGCAATTCCATCTGGTCACCTCATTCGAGAGCAGTTTGCAAGAGCAGTTGAGGCCGAGTCTTTGGACCGGCCATTGTCCCCGAAATTCACCCGCGCGGATGATGCGCCGAATGCACCGCCTTCAAGCGGCTCTGCGCAACATGGGTGTAGATCTGCGTCGTACTCAGGTCCGCGTGTCCGAGCATCATCTGCACCGCGCGCAGGTCGGCACCATGATTGATCAAATGCGTCGCGAATGCGTGCCGCAATGTATGGGGTGAGACATTGCGCACGATGCCGGCGAGCGCTACGTATTTCTTGATCGCGTGCCAGAACGTCTGCCGCGTCATTTCGCGGCCCCGCAAGCTGGGGAACAACAGATCGGTAGGCGCGCCGCGCGTCAGCGTGGGCCGAGCGTCGGTTACGTAGCGGCCCAACCAGGTGAGCGCTTCGTCCCCGATCGGAACCAGCCGCTCGCGGCCGCCTTTGCCTGTCACGCGGACCACGCCTTGGCGGACGTTCACCATGCTCACGCGCAGCCCGACCAGTTCGGTGATCCGCAATCCCGTCGCATACAACAGTTCCAGCATCGCGCGATCGCGCAGGCCGAGCGGCCGCTCGACATCCGGCGCGGCGAGCAAGGCTTCGACGTCGGGCTCCGACAGGCCTTTCGGCAACGGTCGGCCCAGCTTCGGGTGTTCCAGTTGCGCGGTCGGATCCTTCTTTAAAACGCCGCGCTCAACGAGCGCGCGATAAAAGCCGCGCAGACACGAAAGCAGACGGGCGGTGGAACGGGCGTGGAATCCCTGCGCATGTCGGTGCCCCAGATACTCGAGCAGATCGCCCGCGCGGGCGTCTTCGAGCACCCGCGGCGACAACCAGCGCGCGAAGGTCTCGAGGTCGCGCCGGTAAGCCGCAAGCGTATTCGCGGCCAACGCGCGACTGAGCCAGAGCTCATCGAGATGTCGATCGATCAACGTGTGGTCAGTCACAGGCAATTCGCGGCAGTAGGTGACGGAGTCGGTATCAATGTTGGGTGATCCGCCCCGCTGCGGGATCACTGCGATCCGTCGAGTTTATAACAGTAACTATTTGAATAATCTAGAGTTGGAGGAGGCGATGCTTGAGCTGGCACGCAATCTGCACGTCCTGTTTCAGCTTCGGTGTGCGTACGAGACGTCCCCTCTCAGTACACCGGATGCACGGAGCGACAGACCTCTCTCCCCTGACGCTTCGGAGACTGGTTCCAGAGATTCTGGACACAACCAGCTTGTTAGGCGGAACCCTCCCCCTTGGTCCCGCCGCCTAACAAGCTGGATTTTTTTGTCAGACCTTCTCGTCAGACCTTCTCGCGGATGCGCGCAGCGCGACCCGACAAGCTTCGCAGGTAATACAGTTTCGCCTGGCGCACGTCACCGCGACGTTTCACTTCGATACTCGCAATCGACGGACTGTGCGTCTGGAACGAACGCTCCACGCCGACGCCGTGCGAAATCTTGCGCACCGTGAAGGACGAGTTCAGGCCGCGCTTGCGCATCCCGATCACCACGCCCTCGAACGCCTGGTTGCGGTCGCGACCACCTTCAGCGACGCGCACTTGAACGATGACGGTGTCGCCCGGATGGAACTCCGGCACATCGCTCTTCATCTGTTCGTTCTCGAGCGCCTCGATGATTTTGTTTCTACGCATGTTTCCCACTCCGTTAACGCAATTGCCTCGGCGCATCGACGCGACCGGGCTGTTCCAGATACTCACCAAGCAGACGTCGTTCCTCATCGGACAACGTCCGCCGCGCCAGCAGATCGGGCCGACGTTCGTACGTTCGACCCAACGCATCGCGCAAGCGAAACCTTCTTATGCTCTCGTGATCGCCGCCCAACAACACCGGCGGAGTCGATCTACCCATCACCTGTTCAGGGCGCGTGTAGTGCGCCCAGTCCAGCAATCCCGACCGATACGATTCGGCCTCGGCCGATTCGGCATTTCCAAGCGTGCCGGGAAGATAACGGGCCACCGCATCAATGACCACCATTACCGGCAACTCGCCACCCGTCACCACGAAATCGCCGAGCGAGATCTGCTCATCGACGACCGCATCGATCACGCGTTCGTCGATCCCTTCGTAACGCCCCGCAACGAAGATGAGCCGGTCCTCCCGCGCCAACGATTCCACTCTGCGTTGCTGCAATCGCTCGCCCTGCGGCGTCAGATAAACGGTTCGGGTCGGCCCGCCGGCGCGCTGTTTCAACGCGTCGATAGCGCGCAACAGCGGTTCGACTTTCATGACCATGCCGGGTCCGCCGCCGTACGGTCGATCATCGACCGTGCTGTGTCGATCGTCCGCATGATCGCGCGGATTCTCAACTACCAAGGTCAGCGCGCCGCCGGCAATTGCCCGCGCCACAACCCCCTCGCTGGTGAGCGCCCGGAACATGTCGGGGAAGATGCTCACTACGCCCACCCACATGCCGCGCTACCTTCCCGTCTGCCAGTCGACGACGATCCGCCGCTGTTCCAGATCCACCGTGATCACCACGTGGCGCACGAACGGGATCAACACTTCGCCGGACGCGCTACGCACCACGATCACGTCATTGGCGCCGGTCTCTATCAATGCGGACACTTCACCGAGTGCTGTACCCATACGGTTCTCGACCGCGAGACCGATCAGGTCTTTCCAGTAAAACTCGTCTTCACCTGTCTGCGGCAGCGTACTGTCTTCGATGCCGATCGGCTTACCCGAGTAGCGCAGCGCGACGTCGCGGTCGTCAATTCCGTCGACCTGCGCCACAAAACCGTTCCGATGCGGTTTCACCTGATCGATCGAGAGTGGTGTCCACTCTCCGTTGCGTTCGACGAACCACGGCCGATAGTCGGCCAGATTGGTCACCGGATCGGTATAAGAGATCACGTTCAGCCAGCCCTTTACGCCGAACGGCGGGCCGAAACGTCCCACGACGACCATGTTGGATCCCTTGGCCCTCAGGCGGCGGGAGCAGCAACCGCAGATGCGTTCGCAAGCCCGCGCGCGTCTTTGATCAGATGGCTGACGCGCTCGGACGGCTTCGCGCCCTGCGACAACCAGTAATCGACGCGGGCGAGATCGACGCGCAGCCGTTCCGCCTTGCCGCGCGCGATGGGGTTGTAGAAGCCCACGCGCTCGATGTGGCGACCGTCACGTCTGTTGCTGCGGTCCGCCACCGTCAGGTGATAGAACGGTGCGTTCTTGGACCCGTGCCGGGCCAACCGAATGATTACCATGCAAATGCTCTATGCGAAAGGCGCGGTATTCTACTGGAACACCCGGGGAGTGCAAAGCCGAGATTCGGGCTGAAGCACACCCGCGGCTAACCTCGCGGACCGCGATTGGCCGCGCCCTTCAGATTCGATACCTGCCGCATGATCTTCTGCATGCCGCCTTTCTTGGTGACCTTCTTCATCATCTTCTGCATCTGCTTGTGCTGCTTCAGCAGTCGATTGATGTCGTGAATCTGGGTGCCGCTACCGATCGCGATGCGGCGCTTCCGCGAGCCGTTGATCACGTCGGGGTAGCGTCGTTCCTGACGCGTCATCGAATCGATGATCACACCCATCTGCTGGAACAGTCCATCGCCGAGTTGTGCTTGGGCCGCCTGAGGTAGCTGCCCCATCCCAGGCAGCTTCTCGAGCATGCTCGACACGCCGCCCATGTTGGCCATCTGGTTCAACTGTTCGCGGAAATCCTCGAGGTCGAAGCGTTCGCCCTTCTTGATCTTTTTCGCAAGGCGCTCGGCCTTGTCGCGATCGACCTTACGCTCCGCTTCTTCGATCAGCGTCAGCACATCGCCCATGCCGAGAATTCGCGAAGCGACCCGGTCGGGATGGAACGGCTCCAGCGCCTCGGTCTTCTCACCGACGCCCAGGAACTTGATCGGCTTGCCGGTGATTGCCCGAACCGACAACGCCGCGCCGCCGCGCGCATCGCCATCCGACTTCGCCAGAATGACACCCGTGAGCGGCAACCCATCGTTGAACGCCTTCGCGGTGTTGGCCGCATCCTGGCCGGTCATCGCGTCGACGACGAACAGCGTCTCGATTGGATTCAACGCGGCATGCAATGCTTGAATCTCGGCCATCATTTCCGCATCGATGGCGAGGCGTCCGGCCGTGTCGACGATCAACACATCGGCGAATTTCGTGCGCGCTTCGGCAACGGCCCGCTGCGCGATGGCAACGGGCGATTCATCGACCCGGCTCGCGATGAATGTGGCACCCACTTCGGTCGCCAGCGTTTGCAGCTGATCGATTGCGGCGGGTCGATATACGTCGGTACTGACCACCGCCACTTTTTTCTTCTGTCGTTCGCTCAGGAATCGCGCGAGCTTCGCGACGGTCGTCGTCTTGCCGACGCCCTGAAGCCCCGCCATCAATACGATCGCGGGCGGCGCCACAGCGAGATTCAGCTGGTCGTTGGCGGCCCCCATCAGGTCGACCAACTCGTCGTGGACGAGTTTTACGAGCGCCTGACCCGGCGTCAGACTCGTGGCGACTTCCTGGCCGATCGCGCGCACGCGAATGCGTTCGACGAAGTCTTTGACGACGCTGAGCGCAACGTCGGCCTCGAGCAGCGCGGTGCGCACATCGCGCAGCGCTTCGTTGATGTTTTCATCGGACAACCGCGAGCGGCCGGCAACCGCGCGCAGCGTTTGCGTCAATCGCTCCGATAGATTTTCGAACATGCGGCTTCTCTACGATTTACGACGAGGCGCGAGTATAGCGGAAGCCGCCGTCTCGCTCGGAATGCGTAATTTGAATTCGCATCGGCATCTGTCAAACTCGCGCACCTAACCGAGATCGACTGCGCCAGGTCAATTGCGCCAGATCCAACACCCATGAATCCAGCGTATCCGGGCCTCGTCGCGTCCGCGTTCTACCTCATCGGCGCATTCACTCAGATCAATGCGCTGGCTCGCAAAGAGCCGGTGCCAAGACGTCGGCTGCTCTGGCTGACGACGCCGGCGGTGTTGTTGCACGCACTGACCGCATATCTCGTGATGCACCAGCCGACCGGCATCAACATCGGCATTCTTTCCGTCGCGTCGCTGATCGGATTCACGCTGGTGCTGTTCGTCTACATCGGTTCGCTATGGCAGCCGCT
>JANLUG010000330.1:0-1018 GCA_031363335.1 Gammaproteobacteria bacterium | reverse complement strand
GCCGATGCCGGGCCAGATGCCGAAGCGCACCGATGGAGACCTGGGCAAGAAGTTCCGCGCCGAACTGCCGACGGATCCGATCGCGCTCGGCAAGCTGCTGCGCAAGATGGAAGAGAAGATGTTGCAGCATGCGCGCGACCTCGAGTTCGAAGAGGCGGCGCAGGTGCGCGATCAGGTGCTGGAGATTCGCGCGAGAAGTCTATTGGCTGGTTGAATCGGCCGGCCCATTCGTAAGCTGTCCTTCCCACTTCGCTTGAACTGCACTGGCCACGGCGTTGCCGACTACGTTCGTCGCGCTACGACCCATGTCGAGGAAGTGATCGACGGCGAGGATCAATACGAGCCCGGCTTCCGGCAGATTGAAGTACGCAAGCGTGGCGGCAATGACGACGAGTGAAGCGCGCGGAACCCCGGCGATGCCCTTCGATGTGATCAGCAGAATCAACAACATCGTGATCTGCTGGCTGATTGTCAGTTCGATGCCGTACACCTGGGCGATAAACAAGGTCGCGAAGGTGCAGTACATCATCGAGCCGTCGAGATTGAACGAATAGCCGAGCGGCAGCACGAAACCGGAGATGCGTCGCGGCACGCCGAATTTCTCCAACTGTTCGAGAATGCGAGGGAACGCGGCCTCGGAACTCGCCGTTGAGAACGCGACCAGAATCGGATCGCGCATGGCCGACATCAGCGGAATCACGCGTCGACCGATGACGAGTCCGCCGAATGCGGCAATGACCAGCCACAGCACCACGAGCGCGAAATAAAAACTGAGAATGAACTTCGAATACGTCAGCAGAATGCCGAGCCCGTTCTGCGCAATGGTTGCTGCGATGGCCGCGAACACCGCGAACGGTGCCACGAACATCACGTAGCCGGTGATCTTCAACATCACTTCGACGAGTTGCTCGGCCAATACGACGATGGCGGCGCCGCGTTCTCCGATGCTCGTCAGCGCGACGCCGACGAATACCGAGAACACGACAATCTGCAGGATCTCGTTGTTCGCCATCGCTTC
>JANLUG010000288.1:0-3570 GCA_031363335.1 Gammaproteobacteria bacterium | reverse complement strand
CGCCGCCGTTGTCGGCCGAGGAAGTACAGGAGTCGATTGCGTTTCTGGATTGGCTCGACAAGGGCAGCTTCACGTTTCTCGGGTATCGCGAGTTCGACTTTGCGAGCGGAACGATCCGGCAGGTTCCCCACAGCGCGCTCGGGATTCTGCGCAATCGCGAGCCGGCGTCGGAACGGCTGTTGGCCGATCAGCCGCAAGACACACGCACGTTTCTGCTCGAACGCACGCTGCTCGCATTCTCGAAATCCGGTACGCGGTCGCAGGTGCACCGGCCGGCTTATCCGGACTACATCGCGGTAAAGCGCTTCGACTCGAAAGGCGAAGTGATCGGCGAGCAGGGCTTTCTCGGCTTGTACACATCTACCGTGTACACCGAGCGTCCCGACCAGATTCCGTTGTTGCGCAAGAAGATTGCGAACATCCGCCGCCGCTCCGGACTCGATCCGGATGGGTTCGACGGCAAGATCCTGGCGCACGTGCTGGCGAGCTACCCGCGCGACGAGCTGTTTCAGAGCTCGGAGGAAGAGTTGTTCGTCAACGCGATGGCGATCACGCAGATCCACGAGCGACGCCGAACGCGCGTGTTCCTGCGGCGCGATCGCTATGGACTGTTCTACACATGTCTCGTGTTCACGCCGCGCGAACTCTACAACACGCAACTGCGTGTGCGGATTCAGCAGATGCTGACGGCGAGACTCGGTGCCGAAGACGCGCCGTTCGATGCGTACTTCTCCGAGTCGATTCTGGTCCGGCTGCAGTTCGTGATCCGAGTGCCGCCCGGACGCAGTGAACCGGTCGATATCGACGAGTTGCAACGTTCCATCGTCGCGCTGACGCGCGATTGGTCGCAGGACCTGCGCCAGGCGTTGGCGCAGGAATGCGGCGAAGTGGATGGGCGACGGCTCGCCGAGAGTTATCTGGACAAGTTGCCGGCCGGCTATCGCGAAAATCGATCGGCGCGCGCGGCTGTGGCCGACATCCAGGACATGGAGCGCCTGAGCGCGCAACGAAGCTTGACGATACGGCTCTACCGCGGCCCGGAGGATCCGCAAGACATGTTCTTCGCGCGGGTATTCCATCTTGGCGAGCCGTTGCCGTTGTCGGATCTGATTCCGGCGCTGGAGCACATGGGTGTACGCGCGATCGGCGAGCACCCATACCGGATCAACGGCGACCGCATCAACGGCGGCGCCCGCACGATCTCGATCCACGACCTCGAGCTGTGCTCCGGGCGGCCGATCGACATCGCCGCGGTCGGGGAACGGTTCGAAGCAACGTTCGTGCGCGTGTGGAGCGGTAACGCGGACGACGACTCGTTCAATCGGCTCGTTCTGGTCGGCGGACTGGAATGGCGCGAGGTCGCGGTGCTGCGTGCCTACGCGCGTTACATGAAGCAGACGCTATTCGGATTCGGCCAGGAATTCATCAGCGATACGCTGTTCAAGCACGCCGACACGGCGCGCCTGTTGATGCAGTTGTTCGTCGAGCGCTTCGATCCCGATACCGGTGGAGATGGCCGCACGCTTCATGCAGAGATTCTCGCGCGGCTCGACCGCGTGGAGTTGCTGAACGAAGACCGCATTCTGCGGCGGCTGCTCGAACTCATCGAGGCGACCGACCGCACGAACTATTTCCAACGGGCGGCCGATGGCGCGCCGAAGGACCAGTTGGCGCTGAAGCTCGCGCCGCATCGATTGGCGAACATTCCGGCGCCGGTGCCGCTACACGAGATCCTGGTGCTGTCGACCCGCGTGGAAGGCTTGCATCTGCGCGCCGGACCGATTGCGCGCGGCGGCCTGCGTTGGTCCGACCGGTTGGAAGATTACCGCACCGAAGTGCTCGGCCTCGTGAAGGCACAGACGGTGAAGAATGCCGTCATCGTGCCGACCGGGGCGAAAGGCGGCTTCTTCGTGCGGCGTCCACCGGCCGCTCGCGATGCGCTGATGGCGGAGGCGATCGCGTGTTATCGACAGTTCATCAGCGGTCTGCTCGACGTCACCGACAACATCGTCAATGGCGTGGTCGTGCCGCCGGACCGCGTGCGTCGTTACGACGGTGACGATCCGTATCTCGTCGTCGCGGCGGACAAGGGCACCGCAACGTTCTCCGATCACGCCAACGCCGTATCGGCGCAATACGGTTTCTGGCTTGGCGACGCATTCGCGTCGGGCGGTTCCAACGGCTACGACCACAAGAAGATCGCGATCACCGCGCGCGGCGCGTGGATATCGGTGCAACGCCACTTCAGCGAACGCGGCGTCGACGTGGACTCCGATCCGATCACGGTGCTCGGCATCGGCGACATGTCGGGCGACGTATTCGGCAACGGTCTGTTGCGCTCGAGATCGGTCCGTCTCGTCGCGGCGTTCAATCACCTGCATGTCTTCGTCGATCCGAGTCCGGATACCGAGCGCAGCTTCGCCGAGCGCGCGCGGTTGTTCGACCTGCCGAGATCGGGCTGGAACGACTACGACGCGACGTTGATTTCGGCCGGCGGCGGTGTCTTCCTGCGAACGCAGAAGTCGATTGCGATCACGCCGCAGATGCGCGAGCGGTTTGCGATCGAGGTAGGCAGTTGCTCGCCCGATGAACTGATCCATCTGCTGCTGAAGGCGCCCGTCGATCTGATCTGGAACGGCGGTATCGGCACATACGTGAAGGCTTCCAGCGAGAGTCACGCCGATGTCGGCGACCGCGCGAACGACAACGTCCGTGTGGATGCCGCGGAGCTGAGAGCGCGCGTGATAGGAGAGGGCGGCAATCTTGGAGTGACGCAGGCTGCGCGCGTCGAGTTCGCGCTCGCGGGCGGCGGCGTCAACACCGACTTCATCGACAACGCAGGCGGCGTGGATTGCTCCGACCACGAGGTGAATCTCAAGATCCTGTTCAACCAGATCGTGGCCGACGGCGACCTGACACTGAAGCAGCGCAATCAGCTGCTGTTGGAGATGACGATATCCGTCGCGGATCTGGTGTTGACTAACAATTACCGTCAGGCGCAGGCGCTGTCGATCGCGGAACGTCACGCGCGCGACAGACTCGCCGAATACCAGCGCTTCATGGCGAGGATGGAGGTCGAGCAGCGGCTCGATCGCGCGCTCGAAGGTGTGCCTTCCGACGAGATATTGGCTGAAAGAAAAGCACTTACGCGTCCGGAACTCGCGGTGCTGTTGTCGTATGCGAAGACGCATATCAAGGAGCGGTTGATTCGATCTTCCGTCCACGCCGATGCGGTGATCTCCGAGACGGTATTCGAAGCGTTTCCTGCGGTGATCCGCGAGCGCTACGCGGTGGCCGCACGCAAGCACCGGCTGTATCGGGAAATCGTCGCGACGATCGTTGCGAACGACGTCGTGCATCACCTCGGTGTTTCCTCCGTGGTGCACCTCTCCGATTTTGTTGGCGGAGAACCGGAAGACATCGTTCGCGCGTACTACGCGGCGGCACGGTGCTTCGGCATCCGCGAGACGTTTCGAAGCATCGAGTCGCTGGAGCGGGTCGACGGTGAAACGCGGCTCGACATGCTGCTGCAGATCACCCAGCTCGCGCGGCGGTCGACCCGCTGGTTGC
>JANLUG010000280.1:0-1267 GCA_031363335.1 Gammaproteobacteria bacterium | reverse complement strand
GGGAGATACGCGGGAAGGCGCTCGGAGATTTCGAGGGGATGGCGAAGGTCGGTGTCGGCCTTTTGGAATTGCCGCCCGGCTCGAATACCAAGCCGGGTCATTGGCATACGAAGGAAGAGGAACACCTGTACGCGCTGAGTGGGCGCGCGACGTTGCATCTCGGTGATCGAACATTCGAACTGCGCCCCGGTAGTTTCGTCTGCTTTCCTGCCGGGCAGGCAGAAGCGCACTACATCGACAACACCGGCACCGACGTGTTCGCGTACATCATCGTCGGCGAACGCATCGACGACGATGAAGTGGTGTATCCGCCGGAGCGCAGATGACGATCACCGGTGCGACAAGAATCCTTGCGTTGATCGCCGATCCGGTGATTAAGGCGCGCAGTCCCGCGATGGCGAATGCGCTGCTCGAGCGTTGGGGCCGGTCCGGCGAATTCGTGCTCGTGCCGATGCACGTTGCATCCGACGGCCTCGCCGAATGTGTAGCTGCGCTGCGGCACGTGCGCAACTTTGGCGGTGCGATCGTGTCGATGCCGCACAAGACGGTGATTGCAGGTCTCGTCGAAGAACTGACGCCGGAAGCGAAACTCGTCGGAGCGGTTAACGTGATTTGCCGACGCACCAGCGGCCATCTCGTCGGCACGATCCTCGACGGCGAAGGGTTCGTCGGCGGACTCACGCGCGCCGGGCATCGCCTTGCCGGTGCGAATTGTCTGCTCTCAGGCGCGGGTGGAGCGGCGTCGGCCGTGGCGTTCGCGTTGGCCAAGCATGGGTGCGCATCGCTCTGCATCGTCAACCGGACGCAGTCGAAAGCAGACGAACTGGCGGCACGAGTTCAGTTCGCGTTTCCGGAAGTGCGCGTCACGAACGACGAGCATGCGGTCGCCCGATTCGACATCGCCGTGAACGGTACGTCGCTGGGCATGCAGCCGGGAGATGGCTTGCCGTTGTCTGAGGCAATGATCGAGCGCAGCGCGCTCGTCGCGGAATGCGTGATGTCGCCCGAGATGACTCGTCTGCTTACGATCGCGCGGCAACGCGGCCGCGCGATTCACACCGGTGTGCCGATGCTCGAAGCGCAGCTCGATCTGATCCTGCGCTTCATGGGGGTCGATGAACCTGCGCGCTAGGGCTTACCCTTCAGTTCTTTCGCGACGCCGGCAAAGAAGTTATCGAGCACGACGAAGAAGGGGCCGTCGGCCTGCGGATACGACGATTGAGTCACCATCGCGATGTCGTCTTTCGGCAGGAAGTAGATCGTCTGG
>JANLUG010000250.1:0-3522 GCA_031363335.1 Gammaproteobacteria bacterium | reverse complement strand
CGTTCGACATGCGCGTCGGCGTGTTGCCGTCCATGTCGCTTTCGCAGGCGCGCCGCGAAGTGGAGGATTGCGTGCGTAATGCCGCGGCGCACGATCCGTATCTCGGCAACTCGCCGCCGGCGCTCTCGTGGGAAGGGTTTCAGGCGGAGCCGTTCGTGCTATCGGGTCACGAAAAAGTGCGCGCAGTGCTCGATGCGGCGCACCGCACCGTATTCGGCAAACCGCTGGTCGACGAAGTATCGACCGCCACCGCAGACAACCGCTTCTTCGGCTTGTATGCGGGTATCCCTGCGCTGGTGTACGGACCTAAGTCGAAAGACATACACGGCTTCGACGAATGCGTCGAACTCGAGTCGGTGCGTCGCATCACGCAGAGCACCGCGCTGTTTCTCGCGCAGTGGTGCGGGCTCGAGAAGGCCTGAAGCACGCCCAATACAGTCGCCGGATCGATATGCGTCGCAGTACGACGATGGGTTTCCTGCTGCACGCGGCGCTATTCGCCGCGTGCGTGTCCGCCCGTGCGCACGCCGACGTGCCGCCCGATCCTGCGTTGGTCGATCTCGGCCGTGCGTTGTTCTTCGACACGAACCTGTCGCTGCACCGCACGCAGTCGTGCGCGACGTGTCACGATCCGGCGCGTGCGTTCATCGTCGGCCGCGACAACGGTGTTGGTGGTGACGTGTCGTTGGGTGACGACGGTCGCTCGCTCGGCGATCGCAACGCGCCGAGCTTGACGTATGCGGCGTTGACGCCGCCGCTGCACCGGAACGCAGACTCCGCCTACGTCGGCGGACTGTTTCACGACGGCCGCGCGCGCGACCTCGCCGACCAGGCCGGTCAACCGATGCTGAACCCAATCGAGATGCAGATGCCCGATGCAGCAACCGTCGTTGCGCGCGTCAACGAAAATCCTATGTATGTCGAGGCGATCCGCAGATCGTTCGGCGCGGCCGAATCGGTCGACGCGACATTCGCCGCGGTACGCGCGGCCATCGCCGCTTTCGAGCAGTCGCCGGTGTTCGTTGCGTACGACTCCAAATACGATCGCCACCTGCGCGGCGAAGCGACGCTGACGGCGGATGAGGAACTCGGCCTCATGCTGTTCTTTTCGTCGCTGACGAATTGTTCGAGCTGTCACGTGCTGGATCCGGCAGCTACGGACCCGCGCGAGCCATTCACCAGTTTTATGTACTTCAACATCGGCATTCCGGCGAACGCAGCGGTGCGCGCGATCAACGGCCACGCAACGACCGATCGCGGCCTGCGTGACAATCCTGGCGTGACGGACGATACGATGGCGGGCAAGTTCCGCGCGCCGACGCTGCGTAACGTCGCCGTCACTGCGCCATACATGCACAACGGCGTCTTCCGCGAACTCACCACGGTGCTGTTCTTCTACAACCAGTACCTCGCGTCGAACGAGCGCAATGCGGTGAATCCGGAAACCGGTGCGCAGTGGGACCCACCCGAGGTGCCCGCAACGGTCGATCGGAAGTTGCTGCGCGCCGGCCAGCCGTTGGACGACGCGCGCATCGCGGCGCTGATTGCGTTTCTGCGCGCGCTCACCGATCAGCGCTACGAAACGCTGTTGCAGCCGGCTGACGCAGCGCCATGACGGAACCCCAACGCGGCGTTGTGCTCGCGCTGATTGCCGGTCTCGTGTGGGGTCTCGCACCTCTGTACTTCCGTTGGATCGGCGCGGCGTCGCCGCTGGAGATCGTGCTGCATCGCGTGCTGTGGTCCGTGCCGATGCTGGCCGTTGCGATGACACTGATGCGCCGGTGGGCGTATGTAGCGCCAGTGCTGCGCGATTGGCGGCGCCTGCGCGTGCTCATCGTTACAGCCACGCTCATCACGGCGAACTGGTTCGTGTTCGTGCATGCGGTGAGCACGTCGCAAGTGGTCGAAGCGAGCCTCGGCTACTTCATCAACCCGCTGTTCAGTGCAGCGCTCGGCGTGGTGGTGCTGCGCGAGCGGCCGAGCCGGCTCGGTTGGTTCGCGTTGCTGATCGCGGCCGCGGGTGTCGGCAACGAACTCGTGCAATTCGGCTCGCCGCCGTGGTTGGCGCTGGGGTTGGCCGGCAGCTTCGGTGTGTACGGTCTGCTTCGTAAGCAGGTGGCCGTGCCGGCGGACGTGGGCATGTTGATCGAAACGCTGGTGCTGATGCCATTCGTGCTGCTCGCGCTCGGCTGGTTGCTGTGGCGCGGACAGTCGCACTTCGGCGACGACGCGGAACTGAGCGTCGGTCTCGTGCTGGGTGGCCTCATCACCATCGTGCCGCTGATGTGCTTTGCCGGCGCGGCGGTGCGGCTGCGCCTCACAACGTTGAGTTTTTTCCAGTATTTATCGCCGTCGATCTCGCTCGCGCTCGCGGTGTGGATATTCCACGAACCGCTCAGTCCGGTGCGCGCACTGACGTTCGCCGCAATCTGGGTGGCGCTGTTCGTCTCGAGTATCGACGGTGTTATGCGTTACCGGCGCGCGCTGGCTGCGCGCGCTTAGACGTCCTCACCAAGCGGCACCTTGTCGCGCATCGATTCGTAAGTGGCGCCGGAGTCGGTTGCGTCGGCTAACGAAAAGGCGAGCCCTTCGCGCGGCTTACGGCCCAGCGCGAACTCCGGTGGAAGGATGTCGCGTCCGGGCTCGGTCGAGTCCGGATCGGAGTAGTAGCCGAGCGCATAGTTGCCCTGCGTATAACCGAGCAGTTCCTGCAGCTCCGGCTCGAGATGGCGCGCGATGTGCGGCGGACACGACAGGTACATATTTTCTTCCTGGCGCAGCCACGCCAGGCAATAGGTGATGTTCAAGCCGAGCCGCGACACGCTCGATTCATTCTTGCCGCCGGAATGCAGCACGGTGCCGGTATACAGCAGCACCGAGCCCGCGCTCATTTCCGCCTGCACCACTTGATCGGGCGTCGCTTTCTGTTCCCACGGCCACGTGTGACTGCCGGGCACCACCCGAGTGCCGCCGTTAGCGGCGGTGAAATCGGTGAGCGCCCACATGGTGTTGAACTGCGGCTCGATCGACAGCGGCAGAACGGTGCCCCAAGCGAGGCGATCGCGATGCAGCACCTGCGAACCCTGGCCCGGATGAATGTAGATCGTCTGCGCCAGGTGCAGGAGGATCAGGTGCGACCATGGCTTCAGAAACTCTCGCGCCGCATCGAGGATGGTCGGATTCATCACCAGATCACGACAGGTCGGCGTGCGCGCGACGAGCGCGCCGGTGCGTTGCGTGCGCCGGCCGGTGAAGTCGTCGTTGCCGTACGGCGTCCGCTCGATGAACGGCGTCACCTCGTCCACCATCCGGCGAACCGTCGCTGCGTCGGCCACGTCGGCGATGATGCAGGCACCGTCGCGGTTCAGGGTCGAGAGGATGGTCTCCTTCGAAGCGGTCGGCTTCAGCGTTTGTAATGCCATGAACTTCTCCGGGCGTACGGTAAGTGATGAGCCAAATTGCCGCAGCGGCGCGTGATACGCAAGCCGCTGTGGGCGCAGCTAACGCATCGCGCCCGGCATG
>JANLUG010000242.1:0-1371 GCA_031363335.1 Gammaproteobacteria bacterium | reverse complement strand
CGGGAAATAGGTGCCGCCGAAAAACGGCATCAACGTTTTTGGATCGAGAAACATCGTCAGCGGCCAACCACCGCTCTGTTGCGTGAGCAGCTGGTGAGCCGTCTGATAAACCTTGTCGAGGTCGGGCCGTTCTTCGCGATCCACTTTGATGTTGACGAACAGCTCGTTCATCGTTTTTGCAGTCGTCTCGTCTTCGAACGACTCGTGCGCCATCACATGACACCAATGACACGCGGAGTAGCCGATCGACAACAGAATCGGTTTGTTTTCTTCGCGCGCCTTGGTGAGGGCGTCGGGAGACCACGGATACCAATCGACGGGATTGTCTGCGTGTTGCAGCAGATACGGGCTCGTTTCATCGGCTAACCGGTTCTTGCCGGATGCCATGGAGATGTCCGTGGGCGAAGGTTGTCCGCATAATAGCTGATTAACCGCGGCCCGATCCTTATGGACAGTCTGAAGCTGAAATCCGGACACGACCGACGCGTGAAGCGTGGTCATCCATGGGTGTATTCGAACGAGATCGACGTTGCCGCAACGCCGCTGAAAGGCGTGACGCCCGGCGCAACCGTGCGCGTCGTCGACAGCGAAGGCGACTTGATCGGGCACGGTCATGCGAGCCCCGCGAATCTGATCGCAGTGCGGCTGCTCAGTCGCGAAGAGGCGATCGACGATGCGTTGATCACGCGGCGTCTCGAACGGGCGCTGCGCTGGCGCGATCGAGTGTACCCACAGCCGCACTATCGATGGATATACGGCGAAGGCGATGAAATGCCCGGCCTCGTCATCGACCGATACGGCGATGCGTGCGTCGTGCAGACGTCGACGTGGGGAATGGAGGCGGCGATCGATCAGATCGTTGCGGCGATCGACGCGCTCATCGCGCCGACCACGATCGTCATCAAGAACACCAACAGCGCGCGCGTTGCGGAGGGGCTGCCGGCATACGTCGATGTCCGACGCGGCAATCCGCAGGCGTTGGTGGTCGAGGGCGATGCCACCTTCGAGGTGCATCTCGCCGAAGGACAGAAGACCGGCTGGTTCTTCGATCAGGCCGACAACCGGTCGCGCTTCCCGCGGTTGTACCGCGACGCGCGCGTGCTCGACCTTTATAGCTATGTCGGCGGTTGGGGCGTGCGAGCGGCGTTGCGCGGCGCGAAACGCGTCGTGTGTGTGGACTCGTCCGAGGCCGCAGTGGCAGCGACGCTCGCGAATGCGCAGCGCAGCGGCGTGGGCGATGCCGTGTCGGCCGTGCGCGCCGACGTAGCCGACTTTCTCAAGGATCACACCGAGAAGTACGACATCGTCATTCTCGATCCACCGGCGCTGGTCCGCCGTCGCAAGGATCTGAAGAGCGCGGGTGCGCTGTAC
>JANLUG010000239.1:0-1393 GCA_031363335.1 Gammaproteobacteria bacterium | reverse complement strand
CGATCTGAACGGCGGCACCGACATACCCGGACTCTACGCCATCGGCGAAGCGAGCTTCACCGGCCTCCACGGCGCGAATCGCCTGGCCAGCAATTCGCTGCTCGAATGCCTCGTGTACGGCAAAGCCGCCGCCGATCACATCCGCACGCAGTTGCCCGCTGCAATATCGACCACGCCGATTCCCGATTGGGACGAAAGCCGCGTCAAGGATTCCGACGAAGACGTTGTGATTTCGCACAACTGGCACGAGTTGCGCCAGTTCATGTGGGATTACGTCGGCATCGTGCGTACCGACAAACGCCTCGAACGCGCGATGCATCGCATCGAGCTGCTGAAGCGCGAAGTACACGAGTACTACAGCAACTATCGCGTCGGTGGCGACCTGATCGAACTGCGCAACCTCATCCACGTTGCCGATCTGATCGTTCGATCCGCGCGGGCGCGCCGGGAGAGCCGCGGCCTGCACTACACACTCGACCATCCGCAACTGCGCGCCGATGCGCGCGATACCTTGCTGTATCCGAGCTTTGCCGACCCGCTCGATGTGCTGCGCCCCGTCGCGGGCTGAAGTCGCTCACGTATCGAGTTCGAGAGTCTTCGCGTGGCGACGCAACGCCGCGTGATCGCCCGGCAGCACCTCACCGCGCACGACATACATCAATCGCCGGCGGCGTTTCGTCGGCTCGAGCCACAGCGCGGTCAAACCCGGACCAAGCCACGCGCTTCGTACCTGATACGCCACTGCGTCGATCTGTATTCCACCGGGAATCAGGACGAGCTTGCGCAGGCAATGTCGCTCTCGGAGCCAACGTCTGCCTTCGTCAGCGGCACTGAGCGCCAGGCCACCGACCAGAATCCATACAACTGCCCACTCCCGAGCGAGCTGCAACATCGCCATCAACGCAATGACGTGAATCGCAGCCGGCAACAGAAGGCGCAAACGGCCGACGCGCCAATCAAATGCGGTTGGCGCCGCGACCGTCATTGAACGCGCGAATCAGTTCCACGATCTCCGCCAATCCGTCGTCGCCGGGCGCGCTGCGGCGCTGATACCACTCCCAGATGTCCTGATCCTCGCAGTCCAGCAGGCGCTGCAACGCGAGCCGTTGCGCGTCGGACAGCGCTTCGTATTGCGATTTCACGAACGGCGGCAGCAACAGATCGAGTTCCAGCAGGCCGCGCCTGCTTCGCCAGTAGCTGCGCTCACGTTCGGTATTCTTGGCGGTATTTCCAGGATCGGTCATGCATCACGTCGCGAGGAGTCAGAGCTCGACACTAACTGCTCCGACGGTGAAAATCATGAGCATCGTCATCGCCCTTGTGTGAGCGTCTGCGTGCAGTGTGTCGATCTCAATCACATGTCGGCGTTGCAACTCGTCGGACCCGATGCGAG
>JANLUG010000194.1:0-6133 GCA_031363335.1 Gammaproteobacteria bacterium | reverse complement strand
GTGTCGGCCCAGTCACCAAGACCCAACTGAAACGCAAAGCGATCGAGGTCGGCCTCGCCGCGCAACTCGACGTGTCCACCGGCGTCACTCAACGTAAAGCGCAATGTGACCGGCACCCTGGCGGATCGAATCGCGAGTTCGCCACGTGCTTCGTAGCCGTCTTTCGTCTTCACGAACTCCTTCGCCGTGAACTGCGCGCGCGGAAATTGCTCGGATTCGAACCAGCCGGCGCCGCGCAGAATGCCGTCGCGCTCTTTATCTTCGGTCGCGACCGACGAGGTGTCGATCTGAACATCGGCGCTGCTTTGCGCGAGCGCATTCGGATCGAAGCGTACGTCGGCTTCGAAGGTCTTGAAGGCGCCTTTGAACGGCGCTTCCGCCTGCTCTGCGGTGAACTCGATGCGGCTCGACGTATAGTCGATCGTCCAACGGGCCGGCTCTGCCGCGACCGCGCCACCACACAACAGCGCAATGACGAACAACGCGGTCTTCATCGCTTGGTCCACGGCAACATCCTCCTCAGCACGTCGTCGCGGTTGACGAAGTGGTGTTTCAAAGCGGCACCGACATGCACGACGGCGACTACAACCAGTATGTTGAACAACATTTCGTGCCGTTCCTTCATGATGTCCTTGAGTGTTTCGTCAGGGGCGACGACATTCGGAATGGTGAACAGTCCAAAATAAGACAGCGGATAGTTCGACGCTGCCGACATCACGATACCCGACATCGGCAACAGCATTAACAGCGCATAGAACGCATAGTGGGTCAGCTTTGCCGAGTTCACCTGCCAGCGCGGCATCGCGGCGGGAAATCGCGGCGGCGGCGAATACCAGCGCCACAGCAGACGCAGCACCGCCAACGCAAAAATCGTTAGTCCAACCGACTTGTGTCGCGCGAGCAGCGCGAGTTGCTGCAACGCGGCCGCGGGGTGCGCCGCCCGCTCGTGGCCGGCGGCTTCGGCCAGTTGCGCCAACACGTATTGCACGATGATCAACGCGACGATCAACCAATGCACCGCCTGTGAGATCGCGCCATAGCGTGTCGTCGTATTCTTCAGATCCATTGCGACCCTTTGATGTTCACTTCCCACGGTAGCGCGCGCTCGCCGCTATCATACTGACAATCAGATTGGCTTAGGCGTTGCGCGGCCGATTCGTCGATCCACTCCACCGGTTCAATTGCATGATTACCGATCCCTGGTTCTATGCCTGTGCGATCGCAGCCGTGCTGATTGTCGGCATCGCAAAAGGCGGTCTCGGCGGCGGCATCGGCATCGTCGGCGTACCGCTGATGTCGCTGACGATCGGTCCGATCCAGGCCGCCGCGATCATGCTGCCGATCCTGTTGCTGATGGACGCGTTCGCGGTGCGCGCGTGGTGGGGCCGTTGGGACGCCGCGAATCTGCGCACGATCATTCCAGGCGGCATCCTCGGCACGGTGATCGGCTTCGCCACGTTCCGCATGTTGTCGAACGATGCGATGCGGCTGCTGGTGGGCGGCATGGCGTTGACGATCGCGATCGTATGGTTCGTCGGGCCGACCCGTACCGTCGCAAAACGCAGTTCGATGGCGAGCGGCACGTTCTGGAGCACGCTGTCCGGATTCACCAGCTTCAGCATTCACGCGGGTGGACCGCCGCTGCAGGCTTATCTGCTGGCGCAGCAGCTGGACAAGTCGTTGTTTCAAGCCACTACCGTTGCGTTCTTCTTCATCGTCAACGCTCTGAAGTTGCCGGCCTACGCGTGGCTCGGCCAACTCGATCTGCACAACCTGTCGACATCGCTGATGCTGGCACCGCTCGCGCCGCTCGGCATCTGGCTCGGCCGCGTGCTGCACGAGCGCATCGACGAGCGCGCGTTCTACCACGTGATCTACGGATCGCTGATCGTCATCGGGGCGAAGCTGGTGTACGACGGGATCGTCTGAGTCGCCGCGTCACCCGCCGAGAGGGAAGACAGAAGTCGTCGCTGAACGCGCGCGTGCAAATGCCCGCTAAAAGGGCATGACCTGCTTCGAGTAGGCGACGGCGAAGACGTAGCCGACCGATGCGATCGCCGCGATGAATCCGACGATCTTCAACGGCCGACTGCGCGCGCGCATCGCCATCACGCCGAAGCCTATGTAGGCCAGCAGGCCAACGATCTTCGCCATCAGCCAGCCGTTGGCGAGCGGCGATAGCGACAGTGTCACCGCCAGCGCAATGCCGAAGGCGAGCAACAGCGTATCGATCACATGCGGCGCAATGCGCAGCCACTTCGCGTTGCGCATCGGCGAATCGGCCAGCGACAACAGACCGCGCACTACGAATCCGGCGAGGGTGATGTATGCGAATGCCACGTGGAGTTCCTTGAGAAGCTGCACGGTGTCTCCCGTCACGACGATTGCGCGGCATTGTGCCTGCACACCTCGCGTCTGGCGACACTCGTCGGGCTATACTGCCGACCTCCGGTTCACGAAGGTTTCAGCATGCCGAAGGGCGGCCCCACCTCACACATCTACTTCTCCCAGCGCCTGCGCCTTCACTACGTCGCCTGGGGCGATCGCGATGCGCCGCCGCTATTGCTGGTGCACGGTGGTCGCGATCATTGCCGCAACTGGGACTGGGTCGCGGAAGAGCTGCGCAACGACTATCACATCATCGCGCCGGATCTGCGCGGGCATGGCGATTCGGAGTGGCTGAAGGGCGGCGGCTATACGCAGCTCGACTACGTCTACGACATCGCACAACTGCTGAATCAGACGAATATGACGCCGGTGACGATCATCGGCCACTCACTCGGCGGTTCGATCTCGTTGAACTACACGGGGTTGTATCCGGAGACTGTCCTGAAGCTCGTCGCGATCGAAGGCATGGGACCGCCGCCGCAGATGCTGAAGCAGTTCGCCACACAACCCACGCACGAACGCATTCACGAATGGATCAACGGGCTGCGCAGGATTGCCGGCCGCACTCCCCGCCGTTACGCCTCACTCGAGGAAGCGTTCCAACGTATGCAGGAAGAGAACCCGCACCTGTCCGCCGACCAGGCGCGGCATCTGACGATCCACGGCAGCAATCAGAACGAAGACGGCACTTACAGCTGGAAGTTCGACAACTACGTGCGCGCGTTTTTTCCGGTCGGGCTGTCACCACAACAGAGCAACGAACTACACGGCGGTATCACGTGCCCGACGCTGTTGATCCGCGGCACCGAATCGTGGGCATCCGATCCGGAGAAAGACGGTCGCGCCAAGCATTTCAAGGACGTTCGCGTCGCCAACATCGAAGGCGCCGGACACTGGGTGCACCACGACCAACTCGATGCATTCCTTGCCGTCGTCCGGACATTTCTAGCCGCGTGAACGCACGTACCGAACTCGTCGAGCATCTTCACGCGCGGCCGTACAGCGGTGTGCTCGCGGTGACCGGCGGCGGAGCGGTGTTGTTGGCGGATCTGCTGACGGTTCCCGGCGCATCGGCCACCGTACTCGACGCGCGTGTGCCGTATGCCGGCAACGCGCTCGCGCAATTCATCGGCGCGGCGCCGGAGCAAGCGTGCAGCGTCCAGACCGCGTGCGACATCGCGATGGCCGCGTTTCAGCGAGCCATCGTACTGGCGCCTGACGAACCGCAGCACCGCTTCGGATTAGGCTGCACCGCGAGCCTCGCAACGAAATCGCCGAAGCGGGGCGAACATCGCGCGCACATCGCGCTGCAGACGCTCGCGGAAACACGCACGTGGTCCATCACGTTCACGAAGGACGCACGCAATCGCATCGAGGAGGAACGCCTCCTTGCCGACATCGCATTGAGCGCGCTCGCAGAATCGTTCGATCTGGAGCCGCACCTCGATCTCGATCTGCGCAGCGGCGAAGAGATCGACGGCGAGCGCGCGGTGGCGCAGCCCGGATGGGGCGACATTCTGCTCGGCCGCATCCAGGCCTCGCCGGTGCATCGCGCCGACGCGCCGACGCTATTGTTTCCCGGCGCATTCAATCCGCTGCACGCCGGACACGTCGCCATGGCGAATCACGCGGAGCGCCGCTACGGTGAGCGCGTCGCATTCGAGATCTGCGCCAACAACGTCGACAAGCCGCGCCTGAACTACATCGCGCTGCAGCATCGCATCAGCCAGTTCGATGCATCGACGCCGGTATGGGTTACGAACACCGCCACGTTCGTGGAAAAGGCGCGTCGTTTTCCGGGCGTGAGATTCATCGTAGGCGTGGATACCGCGAGCCGTATCGGTGAAGCGAAGTACTATGGCAACGATCCGGCGCGACTTGCCTCTGCCGTTAGCGAACTCAGCGCGCTGCGATGCGGATTTCTGATCTTCGGGCGGACGGTAGGCGGACGCTTCACGGGGCTCGACGACATCGCGCTGCCGGACGCACTTCGCGCGCTGTGCACCGCGGTACCGGAAAGCGATTTCCGCCAGGACGTTTCTTCGACCGAGTTGCGCAGTAAGGGTCGCGGCATCGTTCGAGGCTGAGGCGCGCTATTCCAGATCCTCCAACCGCTTCGGCCACGTCGCCTTCAATAGTCGCGACAAAGATCGATCGGCCAGCAACCGGCCCGCGGTCTGACACTTCGCGCAATAGTTGCTCTCGTTCTCCGCATACACGATCCGTTGCACCGGCGCGCCGCAAATGGGGCACGGCTGCTTGAACTTGCCGTGCACCGCCATCTCCTCGTGAAACGCCGTGACCTTCGACGGAAACGCGTCGCCGGCCTGTTCGCGCAGCCGCGCCGTCCATTCCGCAAGCACGTCGCGGCACGCCGTGTAGAGCCTTTGTGTTTCTTCGTCGGTCAGCGCGCTGCCCTGTTTGAAAGGCGACATCCGCGCCCGCAGCAGGATTTCATCGGAATAGGCGTTACCGATGCCGGCGAAGATGTGCTGATCGGTCAAAGCGCGTTTCACCGTGTGATTCACGCCTTTGAGCCGCGCCGAGAACTGCGCCACCGATGCGCCGAGTACGTCGAGCCCACCCGGATCGAGTGCGGCGAGTGCGTCTGCACCTTCCACCAGTTTCAATGAGGCGCGGCGCTTCTTGCTCGCCTCGGTGAGGATCATCGTGCCGGTGTCGAAGTCGAGCGCGAAGAGACCATTGCGCTTCGGAATCGGCGTGCCGACCCGCTCCCATCGCAAGCGCCCGGAGATCATCAGATGGATGACGACGTAGTAGTCGCCTTCCAGCGATAGCACGAGTTGTTTTGCGAGCCGCCGCCAACCGCGGACCCGATGCCCGCTCACCTGTGCAGTGGTCGGAGTCACGGTACGCAACACGAACGGACTCGCGAGCCGGATTGCGATCAGTTCAGCGTCCCGGGTGCGGCGCTCGAGATGCTCCAGATAGACCGTGAGATCCGGTAGCTCAGGCACGCCCTGCCCCCCGCTTTCCAATCAACTCGGCATCAGTTCTTCGTTACGGACCACGTATTTCCAACGGCCCGACTGGAATCGCCACAGCAGCATGACGCCTTTCAACACGTAGTCGCCGATCAACGCCGCGTACACCCAGCGAACCGGCAAGCCTGCATACGTGAAGATTGCCGCGAGCGTGCAACGCATGCCGATCAGGCCGAAGAACGTCGCCATCAACGGGAAGCGCGTATCGCCGGCACCGCGCAACGATCCACCGATGGCGAAGTCGACCGCCATCAGCGGCATCATCGCGCCGAGCACGTACGTGAACTCGACCGTGTGCTGGATCGTGTCTACATCGTTGCCGATGAAGAACGTCGCGAGGTCGCGCGCGAAGTAAATGACGATCGCGCCGAGCACACCCATCGTCGCGATCGCCATCCGCAGCGACCGCCAACCGGCGCGAACCGCGCCTTCCGCATCGTCGGCGCCGAGCGCTTGGCCGACGAGCGTCGACCCCGCGATCGAAAAACCGAAGCCGGCGACCATGCAGATGTTCAGCATGTTGACGCCGATGTTGTACGCAGCGAACGCCTGCGTGCCGTAGAAGTTGCCGATCAACATCAGGAACGCGAAGAATCCGGCTTGGAAGATGATCTGTTCGATACCGGCCGGGTAGCCGATGTCGAGCAGCCGCTTCAGCCGTTCCATCCTGAACCAGCCGCCGCGAATGTGCCGGATCATCAGTTTCTGGTTCCACCACAGGCCGACGAGAATCACCCCGC
>JANLUG010000105.1:0-9061 GCA_031363335.1 Gammaproteobacteria bacterium | reverse complement strand
CGATGACGACATCATGATCGACGGCGCCGTGTCGCGCGTTTGTGCCGCGCTGGACGCGCAGCACGACCTGATCATCGTGAATGCCGAGGTGCGCAACGCGGATCTGTCCGGTGTCCTGTCAGCGCGCTTGATCGACGTGCAGAGCGACATCGAATACGGGATCGACGATCGGAGCCGATTCTTCGCCGACATCGCGAGAGGGCTGACGTTCATCGGGAGCGTCGTCATCAGGCGCCTCGCATGGCTCGGCCGGGAGCGCGCTGCGTACTATGGAACGCTGTTCATCCATGTCGGTGTCATCTTCCAGTCGCCGCCGATCGGGCGCGTCTGGGTCATCGCGGAACCGCAACTCAGGATCCGATACGGTGTAGCAATGTGGACACCGCGGAGCTTTGATGTGTGGATGTACAAGTGGCCCCGGCTGATCTGGTCGTTCGACGGTTACGACGAATCGACCAAAGCATCGATCACCCGGCGAGAACCCTGGCGCAGCCCGATGAAGCTGTTTCACTTTCGTTCGAAGAGCGCTTACTCGATCGAGCAATACCGCAAATACTTTGCAACGCTACCGGGCGCGTACCGCGCATGCGCATTCATCATCAGCGTGTTTCCCGCGTCTGCCGCCAATCTCTTGTCCATCGTCTATCTGGCATTTCGAAACAGCGTCAATCAGGTACCCATCTACGACCTGGTGAACGCCCAGAGCTGGACGCCGTTGAGACGCTTACTGCAGCGATGGTTCCGCCTGTGAAGGATCGTTAGCGTGGCGAAATTTGAAGGGAGAACCGTGGTCCTTCCGCTCCCGAAGCTCGAGGTCGTAGTCGTTCCGTGACGCTGCCCGCCACGGTCGACATCGTGATCGTCAACTGGAACTCCGGATCATATCTGGCCGACTGTGTTCGGAGCATGGCGTGTCTCGATCCCGGCACGCGCACGATCGCGAGCGTCTCGATCATCGACAATGCATCCGCGGACGGCTCGGCAAACGTCGACGCCCCCGGTCTTCCGCTGCAGGTCGTGCGCAATGACACAAACGTCGGTTTCGGCGCGGCCTGTAACATCGGCGCGCGGCGAGGCGAGGCGGAGCTGATTCTGTTTCTGAACCCGGATACGCGACTGGCACAGAGCTCGATCGGGGCGTGTGTCGCGCACCTTCGCGACGACGTCTGGGTCGTGGGCGCGCAATTGATCGACGATGAGGGTCGAGTGCAGCGAACCTGTTGTCGCGTCCCGACCGGAACGCGGATGATCGCGCGCGCGCTCGGCATCGATAGGGTTGCGCCGTCGATCGGCTACGTCATGTCAGATTGGTCGCACGACGAGACGCGCGTCGTCGATCACGTCATCGGCGCGTTCTATCTGATCCGACGCGACGTATTCGAACGGCTCGGCGGCTTCGACGAACGATTCTTCGTATATCTCGAAGATCTCGATCTTTCGATGCGGGTCCGAGAGGCGGGCGGCAAGTGTCTGTATGCGGCGGATGCGCGAGCGCATCATGCGGGCGGCGGCACGACCCGCTCGATCAGGGCAACGCGCCTGTTCTATTCCGTCAGAAGCCGGTTGCAGTTCGCCGCGAAGCACCTCGATGCGGTATCGAGCGCGTTCGTCTGGACTGCATCGCTGACGATCGAGCCTCTGGTGCGAAGCGCCGCCGCATTGTGGCACCTTTCGGCAAGGGAACTCCTCGAGGTGTGGGGCGCGTACTCGCAATTGTATCGATGGATCCTGCGGTGACCCGGGTTCTGGCGCTGCCGCGATATACGAGCAAGGGCGCAAGCAGCCGGCTGCGCACCTTTCAATACGTCGACGAACTCGCGCGGCGCGGCGTCGTGTGTCGTGTCGATAGCCTGCTCGACGAGATCTATCTCGCGGATCTGTATGCCGGTCGCCGCACGCAGTGGAGCAGGATCGCGCGCGCATACCGACATCGCGCCTCGCTGCGCGGTGTGGTCGAATCGTTCGACGTCGTCTGGCTGGAGAAGGAGGCATTTCCGTGGCTGCCGTCCGCAGCTGAGCGGTGGCTACTCGGCAACACCACACCGACCGTGGTCGACTACGACGATGCGATCTTCCATCGCTACGATCGGCATGCGTCGAGTTGGGTGCGGCGTACGCTGGGGAACAAAATCGATGCGGTGATGCGCGGCGCCGCGGTGGTGATTGCCGGGAACGACTATCTCGCCGAACGCGCCCGAGCGGCCGGCGCGCGTCGTATCGAGATCATTCCGACCGCGGTCGACCTGCGCAGATACTCGCTTCGTACAGAGACTCGCTCGAACGCAACGTTCACGGTCGGTTGGATCGGTACGCCGCAAACGGCCAGTTACCTTCGAGAGATTGTCCCGGCGCTGCAGCGGTTTCGCGAATCTGCCGATGTCCGCTACGTATTCGTCGGTTGTCCGGAGCGGCTCGACCTCGGTGTGCCTTACGAAGGGCGTGCATGGTCCGAAGCGACGGAAGCAGCCGATATCGCATCGTTCGATTGCGGCTTGATGCCGCTGCGCGACGGGCCGTTCGAACGCGGGAAGTGCGGCTACAAGCTCGTTCAGTACATGGCCTGCGGCGTTCCGGTCGTCGCGTCGCCGGTTGGCGTCAACGCGCAGATCGTGACGCCAGAAAACGGATACCTCGCGACCTCGCAGGACGAATGGCTGCGAGCGCTGCAAGCGTTGCGTGCCGACGATGCGGCGGCGCGACGCATGGGTTCGCGCGGGCGCGCGCTCGTCGAGGTGAAGTACTCGATGCAAGCCGTCGTGCCGCGACTCGAGGCGATACTCCGCGCGCCTTGATGCTATCGTCAGCGGCTCTGGTTGCGTCCGCGTTCCTGTACGCCTTTGCGGCGCGCCGCGACCTTCTCCGGCGTCAGCTCACGCCGCGCGTGTGCGCGGTTGGCGTCGAGTTCGATCGCCATGCCTTCACCGAGCGTCGCGTTCCATCCCTGATCCATGATCCGACGGATCTCGGCACGCGTCGACGGATCGGTCGTCAGAATGTCACGCGCGAGTGTTTTGCAGGTTGCCAGCAGTTCACCTGGTTCGACGACGCGGTTGACCAGCCCCCACTCGTACGCGCGTTCCGCGCTGAGATAGTTGCCGGTCAGCGACAACTCCTTCGCGCGGTTGATACCGATCAGGCGCGGCAGCTTCTGCGACAGTCCCCAGCCTGGAACAACGCCGACACGCGCGTGCGTATCGGCGAACTTCGCCTGCGTCGAGGCGATCAGGAAGTCGCACATCAATGCCATTTCGAATCCGCCTGTGATGGCGTAGCCGTTGATCGCACCGATGATCGGGCGGCCTAGTTCGGCGAATACGCGCGACAAGTCGCGATCGCTGACGGCGCTGGTGTCTGCCGCGCGCTCGCCGCCGAGTTCCTTCAGATCGAGACCGGCCGTGAACGCGCGACCTGCGCCGGTCAGGATCACCACTTCGGTGGCCGCATCGCTGCGCAAACGCTCGAACGTTTCGACGATTGCGCCGCGCAGCGCGCGCGACAGCGCGTTCAACGCTTCGGGTCGATTGAGGGTGACGACGGTGATGCCGTCTTGCGTCTCTGTGAGTACCAGCGGCTCGGTCATCGATGTGTCTTTCAAGATGTGTCCTTCAATAGGTAAGGCCGCGTTATAGCGGAACGCCGACGGGGCGGCTACTCTGCGGCCGATGGTTCGATCCATCGACGCAGACGCTCCGCCGCCCCTCTGGCTGATTGCAATCCTCGCCGCCGTCACGGCGACGGGGCCGTTCGCCATGCAGATCTTCCTGCCCGCACTGCCGGCGATTCAGACGAGCTTCGCCGTCTCTCCAGCGACGGCGCAGTTGACGCTGAGCGCATCGATGGTCGCGATTGCGCTCGGCACGCTTATTTACGGTCCGCTATCGGATCGATACGGGCGCCGTCCGATTCTGCTTCTCGGTCTCACCGTCTTCGTGCTCGGTAGTATCGGCTGTGCGCTCGCGCCGGACATTCACACGCTGATCGCCGCGCGCATTTTGCAGGCCACGGGTGGCGCGGCCGGTATGGTCATCGCACGCGCAGTGGCGCGAGATCACTACGGACCCAGCCGTGCGGCCGGCGTGATCGCGCGATTGACGGTGGTGATGGTGGTTGCACCGATGATCGCGCCGGCGATCGGCGGCCTCATCGTCGACGTGGCGAACTGGCGCGCAATATTCGCGCTGGTCTGTATCGCCGGCATGGTGGTGATCGGAGCCGTCGTCATCGTGTTCCGCGAGTCGCACAAGCCGGAAGACCGGATGGAGTCTGCGGCCGGGATGTTGCGCGGCTTTGCGCAGATGTTGGCGTCGCCCAGATTCGTCGTACTCGCGTTGTATCCGGCGTTCTCCTCAACTGTGTTTTATTCATTCATCTCCGGCGCGCCGTACGTGATGGTGACGCTGCTGCACCGACCCGCCACCGAGTATGGGCTTTACTTCATGTTGGTGGCCGGTGGATTCATGCTCGGCAACTTTGCGTCGGTGCGGCTCACCGAGCGATACACGACGTTGTCGCTGATGACAGCCGGCATGCTCATCGCGCTCACCGGCGTGTTGTTGTCGATCGCCCTTGTCGTAGCGGGCATGCTGCATCCGTTGACGCTGTTCCTGCCGATCATGTTGGCGCAATTCGGCCAGGGCATCGGGCTTCCGAACGCGCTGGCGGAAGTGGTCAATGTCTTTCCGATGCGGGCCGGCACCGCCTCCGCGCTGACGAGTTTTTCGCAGATGATGTTTGCGGCGGTCGCGAGCCAGATGCTGGGCGTTCTGCAGAACGGGACGCCATGGCCGTTGCTGCTGCTGATGCTGTTCGGCGTGACCGGCGCCTTGACAGTGGTCAGCGTCGCTCCGAGCATGCGGGTGAACGAAGGGTTGCGCGATGCGGTTCAGTGACTTCGTCATCTATCACGCGCTGCAGGAGAACAATCGCTGCCTGCACCTGCTGTCCGCCTATCCGGCACCGCTGTCGGATACGTCGGTCCACAGCCTTCGCATCGGCGTAAAACGGCTCCGCGCGAGCTGGCGGCTCCTACAGCGAGAAGTGCCCGAATCCCTCTTCAACGATGCTGAAGCGCGGTTGACGGCGATCCATCGAATCCTTGCTCCGGCGCGCGACGAGGTCGCGCTGCTGACGATGGCGCGCAGTCTCGCGGGCAAGACCGCGAAGAAGAAGACGCACGCGGCGCTGACGATCGTGGCGAACACGCTGGGTGAGCATGTCGCCGGACCGATCACGCGCGCGTCGATGGATCAGGTCTCGGACGGCTTCCAGCAGGAGTCGGGCGTTTGGCGCGACCTCGACGTGGAGCAGCTCGACGACACACGTCTGGTGGAAGGCTTCGTGCGATCGTATCAGCGCGGGCGACGCATCGGCCGGCGCGTGCTGGAACACGACGACGCGGCATTGATGCATCGTTGGCGGCGCTGGGTGAAGAACGGTTTCTACCAGCTCGACATGATTCGGCCGGTGCTGTGCGCCGGCAATCGGGCGCGACGTTGGTATCTCGACCGACTCGGCGACGCGCTGGGTAAACACCACGACCTGTTACTGCTGCGCAGCAGGCTCGGCGACGTCATGCTCGACGAAGCGGATCGCCTGCGCGTGGAGGCGGCACTCGAAACGGGCCTGATGATGTACCGCGACCGCGCGCGCAAGCTGCATCCATACATCTACGCAGAGAAGGGCGCGGTGTTCGGGCAAGCGCTCACCGAAGACATCGCACGATTGTCGTTCGACAATGTCGTGGTTCTGCCTCGTTCTGCTTAGCTGGTCGCTGGTCGCTGGTCGCTGGTCGCTGGCCGCTGGTAGCTGGTAGAGGGTTGACGCGCTCAGCTTCGAATCCAGGTGGAGGTGGAGGCTTGACGCGCCGGACACGCTCGAGCCGTCCCTGGGCGCTCCGAACGGCGCCATCCATGGCGCCTCAGGGTTCCGTAACGGGACGGCGCATCAAGCCTGCAGCTCCACCTGATCACAGCGTATCCACCTTGAGTTGATGGTGTTGCCCGTAGCGGGTGAACCGATGAACAAGTCAACAGACGGTGCCTGGCACCGGCTTTTGACTTGTTGGGGCATCACGGCCGTTGTTGACGTCTCGATGTGACTCCCCAATAGAGTCGCGGGTGACTGGGGCGAGGCGGCGGGTCGGTGTGCAAGGACCCTCTTGCGCCATGGATGGCGCCGTTCGGAGCGCCCAGGGATAGCTCGAGCGTGTCCGGCGCGTCAAGCCTCCACCTCCACCGGACTACCAGCACACGCATCAAGCCTTCACCTCCACCGGGAATCAACGCTCCAGAACTCGGCGAAACGGCGGCAAGGCGTCGAGCAGGCGCGCGCCGTAGCGTTGCGTGAGGATCCGGCGGTCGAGCAACGTGATGCGGCCGTGGTCGCCTTCGTGCCGGATCAAACGGCCGCACGCCTGCACGAGGCGCATCGCCGCATCCGGTAACGAGATTTCGAAGAACGGATTACGGCCTTGCGCTTCGAGCCACTCGGCCATCGCTTCGTCGAGCGGATCGTCCGGAACGGAGAACGGCAACTTCACGATGATGACGTGGCGGCAGTAGTCGTCCGGCAGGTCTACGCCCTCGGCGAAACTCGCGACGCCGACGACATAGCTCGACTGCCCCGCGTCGATCGCTTCGCGATGCGCATTGAGCAGTGCCTGCTTGCTGCCGTTGCCCTGCACCTTCAATTGATCGGCGAGCGTCTGCGGCAAGCGCCGGACGACCTCGTTGAGCTGCCGCCATGACGCGAACAGAACGAGTGCGCTGCGATCGAGCGCGAGCAAGCCGGGTAGCAGCTCAGTCACCTCGTCAGTGTGCGCGGCGCTGTCGCGCGGGTCGGCGGTCATTGCGGGCACGTTGAACGTCGCGATGTTCGGATAGTCGAACGGACTCGGGATTCGTTGCGTGACTACATCGTCGCTGAGGCCGGCGCGCTCGACGAACCGGTCGAAGCGGCCGAGCGCGGTGAGCGTCGCCGACGTGCACACCACCGCATACGCCTGCGACCACAACGCGTCTTCGAGCAGCGAACCGGGTTGCATCGGCGCGGAGACCAGGTCGAAGTCGTCGCCGTTGTCGAACATGACGCGCGTGATCCAGCGCGCGCGCGGTTCGGCTTCGTCCTTCGCCCCGTTTCTGTAGTCGAGCAACAATGCGGCCGAGCCCGCTGCGCGGTTGACGTGCTGGCCGATGATGCCGAGCCAGTCTTCCGCTTCGTGACCGTGCTCCCAGCTGCGCTGACCGTCGACGACTTCCTGCAGCAACGCATGCACCGAATCGACCTGCGTCGCCAGTGCTTCCATGTTCTTCGCTGCAGTGGCGGCGAGTTCACCGACCGGCGCCGGAATGCGCCCGAGCGGGAACCGGAACAGATGCCGCTCGTCGTCGCGCGAGACGTATTCGAATTCGGTCGCTTGCTGGATCAGTTCGCCGATCGGCGTCGCAAGCGTAGTCGTCAGCGTGGTGATGGCGTGAATCAGCGCCATCAATTCCGGCGGGCGACCGACGCGCTGCGCCAAGGTGCCCACGCTCGAGTTGATCTGATCGAGCCACTGCAGCGCTGCGCGCAGCCTCAACCGGAACGTGAAGTGCTGTTGGGTTTTGTCGGGCAGGTGATGCGCTTCGTCGAGTATGTAGATCGTGTCGGCGGGATCGGACAGCACCGCGCCGCCGCCCAGCGCGAGGTCGGCCAAAACAAGGTCGAGATTCGCAACGACGACGTCGGCCTTGTCGAGACCGGCGCGCGATTTGAAGAACGGGCATTGGCGGAAGAAGCCGCAGCGATTGCTCGAACAGCCGCGGTGATCCGTGGTGACGCTGCGCCAATGCGTTTCATCGACGCCGTCGGCCCAGCCGTCCACATCGCCGTCCCATGTGCCGCGCGCAAATGCGCCCAACAGGTTCTGATACAACACGCGCGCGTCGCCCGACACCGGCTCGAACATCGGCAGTGCATCCTGCGAGTCGGTGCGTAATCGATCATCGAGACGTTTCAGGCAGACGTACCGTTGCCGCCCTTTTGCGAGCGCATAGCTGAACTGCAGGCCGGTGCGCACGGCGAGATCGGGAAGATCGCGCAGCACGATCTGTTCCTGAAGCGCGACGGTGGCCGTTGCAATGACGAGTCGCTTGCCGAGCGCCTTCGCGATCGGAATCGCCGCGATGCAATACGCCGCCGTCTTGCCGGTGCCGGTGCCGGCTTCGATTGCCGCGATGCGGCGCTCGCCTTCCGGCCGCGTCAGCACGCGCGCGATGGTCGCAATCATTTCGCGCTGGCCCCGCCGCGCGCGGAACTCGCGTGCGCCGAGCCACGTGCGATACGCGGCCTGAATACGCTCTTTCAGCGCGTCGTCGAGCGCGGGGGCGGTCATCGGTGGGAAAGGCTACTACGCATGGAGCGAACGGTTCACACGGCACAACAACGGCACGACGAGCGCAAGAGCCTACGCCGTGTGACGCGCCGCTGGCCAGTGGCGAATCGCCCGGCGGGACGGTGTCAATGCGCTCGACTTCAATCGGCGACGTGCGCGGACAGTACCGTTTCCTCGCACCGCGGCTCGTCGAGGCCGGCTATCGCGTGGTGCTCATGGACCTGCGCGGGCTCGGCGATTCGTCCGCGGAGTTCGCGAGCTATTCGGCCGATGCGGTCGGCGACGACATGGTCGCGCTGCTGCAGGAACTGGGCGTCGATCGCGCGACGATCATCGGCAACTCGGCCAGCGCGGCGTCCGCGGTGTGGGCGGGCGCTCTCCGCGTCGCTCGACGGACGCTCGACGCGCTGATCCCCGGAATACGCGCGCTACGTCGCTAGAGCTTCGATCCCCGGTGGCGGTGGAGGCTTGAATTTGATGGTGTTGCCCGTAGCGCGTGAACCGATGAACAAGTCAAAAGCCGGTGCCTGGCACCGGCTTTTGACTTGTTGGGACATCACAGCCGTTGTTGACGTCTCGATGTCTCTCCCACTCGGAGTCGCGGCTGACTGGGGCGAGCGGCGGCGGGTCGGTGCGCGGACCCTGAGGTGCCATGGATGGCGCCGTTCGGAGCGCCCAGGGATGGCGAAG
>JANLUG010000092.1:0-3953 GCA_031363335.1 Gammaproteobacteria bacterium | reverse complement strand
GTCGAGGTATGCAGCGCGGTGCAGCGGATGCGACCGTCTGCGACCAGACCCTGCGCGATGTCGAACTCTTCGCGCAGATAGGCGAGCGACGTCGCCAGGCGTACTTCCTTGATCAGCCACTCGGCCGCGTGAATCTGCGCCGGACGATTCGGCACACCCACCAACGAAACGGTTCCGCCGCGGCGGGTCAGCGACACGGCCTGCTCGATGGTCCGCGGAATGCCGGCGCATTCGATCACGACGTCGGCGCCCTGCGCGCCGATGTGCGCGTTGATCGCCTCGGCGACGTCGCACGCCGTCGGGTCGATCAGCTTGTCCGCGCCGAGCGTGCCGCCGAGTTCGCGCCGGCTGCGTTGTGGCTCAACGAGCACGACCGTGCCGGCGCCGGCGGCTTTTGCCGCCTGCAACACGAGCAAGCCGATTGGCCCCGCGCCGAGTACGACGACCGAATCGCCGAGGCGAATCCCGGTGCGGCGTACTGCGTGTACCGCCACGGTCGCCGGTTCGAGAATGGCTGCTTCGATGTCGTCGAGCTTCGAATCGACGTGATACAGCCGACCCGCATCGATTGCGATAGCGGATGCGAAACCGCCGTGCGTTGCGGCTAGCGGTCCCATGCCGATCATTCCCGCAAACGCGGTTTCGCAATGCCCCGCATCGCCGCGGCGGCAAGCGGCGCACGCACCGCACGCCGCAGCGGCGCCGATGGCGACACGGTCGCCCTCGCGGATGTCCAGTGCATTTGCGCCGACCGCGCTGACGTGGCCGGTCCATTCATGACCGCAGATCGCCGGGTTGTACGGTTCGCCGGATTGGAACGCGTGGAGGTCGGTGCCGCAGATGCCGCAGTACACGATGTCGACGACGGCCTTGCCGGGTACCGGCCGCGGCTGCGGCATCTCGCGCAATTCGAGCGTATGTCTGCCGGTGACGAGTCCAACGAGCATCGTGGTATCCCCTGTTCCTGATTTACCTATAATCCCGACATTCTCGCTTCGAGACCACCCTATGTTCATCGATGTCGTTTCCGATCTGATCTGCCCATGGTGCTTCATCGGCAAGCGACGCCTCGATCAGGTGCTCGCGTCGCCTGCGGGCGCCGATGTGATTCCGCGTTGGCGGCCATTTCAGCTGTATCCACAATTGCCGATGGACGGGCTCGACCGCGCGACGTTCATGCGGGCGCGATTCGGTGAGGAAGCGGCAGGGCGCGGAACGCCGCAGGTGATTCTCGATGAAGCGCGTGGCGCCGGCATCGAACTGAACTACGGTGCGGTGAAGCGCGTTCCGAATACGCTGAACGGCCATCGCCTCGTCGATTGGGTCGGACCCGGAGCGCAACAGCATGCGTTGATGGATGCACTGTTCCGCGACTACTTCTGCAACGGCCGCGACCTTGGCGATCTGGAGGTGCTCGCCGATGCCGCGGCGTCCGTCGGTGCAGACCGCGATGCGGCGTTGTCGATGTTGAGCAGCAACACCGGCGTGGACGAAGTGCGCACGCTCGTGCAGGACGCATACGACGCCGGTGTGACCGGCGTGCCGTGCTTCGTGTTGCCGACGGGATATGCCATTCCCGGTGCGCAGTCGGTGGAAACGCTCATGCGTTTTATCGAACGCGCGCGCGAGATGGAACAGGACGGCGCTCAGGCGTGACGATAATCCAGTCTAACGAATCAATGAGGGGGATGGCATGAAAGGGTTGCAGGTTATCGCGGAGATCCTGAAGCGGGAAGGCGTGGAGTTCATCGCGTGCTATCCGCACAACGATCTGATCGAGGCGTGTGCGCAGGTCGGCATCCGTCCGATCGTGTGTCGTCAGGAGCGGGTCGGCATCGCGATTGCCGACGGTTTCAGCCGCACGACGAACGGCAAGCGCCTCGGCGTATTCGTCTGTCAGCAAGGCCCGGGCGCGGAGAATGCATTCACCGGTGTCGCGCAGGCGTTCACCGACAACGTGCCGATTCTGGTTTTGCCGGCCGGCGAAGCGACGCAACGGCAGGGCATTTCGCCGGTATTCAGTTCGTACGACAACTACGGCCACATCACGAAGTGGCGCGCGTTCGTGTCCGACGTGAATCGCATCGCGCCGACGTTGCGGCACGCGTTCTATCGTCTGCGCACCGGGCGAGGTGGGCCGGTGCTGGTGGAGACGGCGGTCGATGCGATGGCAGCGGAGTTGACCGGTGAACTCGATTACACGCCGGTGACCGGATCGCGCTCGGGTCCGGATCCGACAGCGGTGCACGAAGCGGTCGACGCGTTGCTCGCCGCGAAGCAGCCCGTAATCTACGCGGGGCAGGGTGTGTTGTTCGCGCAGGCGAGCGCAGAGTTGGTGAAATTCGCCGAGATGCTCGACATTCCGGTGCTGACGACGATGCCCGGCAAGAGCGCGTTCCCGGAACAGCATCCGCTGTCGCTCGGCGCATCGGCCATCACGAAGCCCGAACACATGATGCAGTTCCTGACCGCGGCGGATTGCGTGTTCGGCATCGGCACGAGCTTCACGCGGACGCTGTACGGCACCAACGTGCCGGGCAAGAAGCTGTTGATCCAGGCCACGAACAGCGAGGCCGACATCAACAAGGATTATCCGATCCAGGTCGCCCTCGTTGGCGACGCGCGGCTGACGCTCGACGCGTTGATTGCGGAGCTCGGCCGGCGCGGCGTCAATCGCGGCCCGGGCGCGGTGGCCGAACGCGTCGTCAGCGCGAAGCGTGCGTTCCTCGCGAAGTGGAAGGGTGAGTTCACGTCCGACGAAGTACCGATCAATCAATACCGCATCGTTGCCGATCTGATGAAGCGACTCGACCCGGCGCAAACGATCATCACGCACGACGCAGGCACGCCGCGCGAACAGATCATCTCGTTCTGGGAAGCGACCGTGCCGCGCGGTTACATCGGCTGGGGCAAAACGACGCAACTCGGTTTCGGGCTGGGCGCGATCATGGGCGCGAAGCTCGCCGAGCCCGGCAAGGTGTGCGTGAACATCATGGGCGACTCGGCGATCGGCATGGTCGGCATGGACATCGAAACCGCCGTGCGCAACAAGATCGGCATCATCACCGTGATCTTCAACAACGGCATCATGGCGATCGAGACGCCGTCGCTGAAGCACGCGCATGCGACCTACGGCGCAAACTTCCAGGGCGGCAATTATGCGCAGCTCGCCGACGCGCTGGGCGCGTGGTCCGAACGGGTCGAAAAGCCCGCCGATTTCCTGCCCGCGCTCGATCAGGCGCTGGTGGCGACGAAAGACGGCCGACCGGCGGTGATCGAGTGCATCGTCAAGGCAGGCTACGTGTGGCCCGGCCGCGGCGAACCGCGCGCATGACGGGCCGCTATCGGCTGTATGGCGCGAAGGGCAGCGGTTCGATGATCGTCGAAGCAGCGTTGGCGCGGGCGCAATTGCCGGTCGAATTCGTCGATCTCGCATGGGACGACGTGGGCTGGAACAGCCGCACGCTCGCGCCCCTCAACCCACTCGGTCAGGTTCCTACGCTCGTGTTGCCGGACGGCAGCGTGGTGACGGAGAGCGCCGCGATCGTTCTGCACATCGCCGAGCAGTCACCGGCGTCCGGGTTCGTACCTGCGATCGATCACCCGCAACACACCGCATTCCTGCGCTGGCTGGTGTTCCTGGTGTCGGCCGTGTATCCGACGTTCACCTACGGCGACGTGCCGAAACGTTGGGTGGCGGGCGACGAAGCGGCTGCGAAATCGCTGCGAACGGCCACAGACGAGCACCGCAACCTGCTGTGGCGCTATGTCGAAGGCCAGATAACCGGGCCGTGGTTTCTCGGCGACACGTGGTCGGCGCTCGATCTATACATGTGGCCGATGACGTTCTGGCGCCCCGGGCGTGACTGGTTCAAAGAGCACTGTCCGAAGCTCTATCGGATCGGCATGGCGAGACTGGCCCTCGGCCATTGGGTCGGCGCCCTCACCGCCTT
>JANLUG010001073.1:0-3894 GCA_031363335.1 Gammaproteobacteria bacterium | reverse complement strand
TCAGCTGCGACAGCGCGATCGCGTCCGTATCCGCGGCGTGCAGTGTTACGGCCGCCGATATCAACCATCCGGCGACACACGCCGCAACCAGTCGTCTCATGTCCCCATCGCCCAGGCGGCGCGCAGCGCGCCGCTCCCCTTCGTAGATTCGTTATCGACTCTGACTATTCGACCGTCGGCTACTCGACCTTCGTCCAGGTCGAGTCCGGATTGAACGCCTTGATCGCCTCGGCGAGCTTCGCGGTCTTATCCCCGAGGTCCTTCTGATAGAGGACCCCGTCCTGATTGATCATGAACGTTTCGACGCCGCTCGATTCATATTCGACCGGATAAGCGACCACCGCGTAGCCGCCCGAGAGCTGACCATCCTTGATGTAACTGCGCGCGCCGCCCGGTGCGGCCGGACCCTGCGACGTCAGCAGTCGATACACGTATCCGTGGTACGGCAGCGGGCCTTCTCCCTTGCGGTACCCTTCCGTGGCTGCGGACGCAATGAACGGACCTACCGGGCTCGCTCGCTCACCGGGCTGGGACACCCAGTACAAGCCGTTGCGTTTGCCTGCATCGCTCATGAGTTTCTGCGCGTAAATGCCGGCCGGCTGTCCGTCGTGGCCTTCGGAGGCATAGTCGGTCTGCGCTTCGACGATGCCGCGACACGCGTCGATCGCGCCGAGTTCGTTGCGGCCGATCCGGCGGTACACCACTTCGTCGATTCCGGCGGCGACGTCGAACGACCATTGGTCACCGCTCTTCACGATCGGAAACGGAAACGGCCAACCGTCGTTGCCGACCTGTAGCGTGAATTTGCTGTCGCCGTCGGCTACGAGTTCGTGCGATTCGTCGTACTGGCCGACGAATCGCGCGCGAGCCGTCGCATCCGCGACATCGTCGCCCGACGAGACCAGCGGTTCGGCACTCCCGCCCAACACTGCCACCAACGCCGCGGCATTGTCGCCGCGTGCAGCGGCGATCAGGGCGTCCACCGCGGCTTCCGCGGTCGCATAAGACTTCGGATCTGTCGGCGCCGCGTCCTCGGCAGCGGATGCCGCAATGGCGAAGACGGACAAGGCAACGACACACGCCAGACCCGCGCGGATTGCGAAGTACGACAGGGGGCCGGCAAAGCGATTATTCGAGTTCATGAATGTCTCGCCTCCTTTATTGTTGTCGCGCGCGACTTTTCGCGCCGCTGTGGGTCCCATGTGAGGGCGGTTTGCTGCTCGATGGTCGCGGGGCGGCTTTCATGCTGTCGCGCCCGCGCTGGCTCGCTGCTCGATCGGTGGCACCCTGATTACGGCCTGCGCCGCTGATCGATCCGCCGCGATTCTGCGTTGCGGCCGAGGCATCGGGACGACTGCCCGTGGTCTTCGGATAACCTCGGTCCGCCCCTGCGGTAGGTCGTTGGGTCACATTCGCGGTCTGCGGTTGCGCTGCCTTCGGCTGCGCATTGCGGGCACCCTGATAAGCGCCGGTAGTTGCCTGCTGTCCGGTACGTGCCGTTGCCGGCCGCTGGGCCGCGTTAGCGGGCATTTGCGAATTTGTCGGGCGCGGCTGGTTCGCGCCGTTGTACGACGTCTGACCTTTATAACCGGCTCGCGTCGACGGCGACGTGTTCGGCGACTGCGAGTTGTAAGACGTCATGCGGTTCTGATTCTTGTCGAATTGATTGAAGTAGTTGTTATTGCTGTTGTTGACGTTCACGTTGACGTTCGTGTTTCCGTAGTGGTTGTACTGGTTTCCATAGTTCGCCGGCGGCCGGTAATACGGCGCCGGCCGGTAGCCCGGGTATCGCGGCGCGTAGATGAACGTGTTGTGCGGGTAGTACGGACGCGGTCCGTAGTACACGCCGCCATAGCCCCAGTTCGGATAGCAGTAGTTATTATTATTGTTGTTGTCGAACAGACTGGCGACCGCGATTCCGGCGCCGAATGCGAGTAGTCCGCCGATCACCGCATCGGAGGTGCTGATGCCGGAACTCGTGGTCGTGGTGGTCGCCGCCGGCGGCGCCGTGTAGACCTGCGTCGGATTGTATTGCGGCACGTAGACGACTTGCGGATTCGGGTTCTGGATGACGATGACGTCTTTGTCGTTCTGCTTCGTCTGCTCCACGGTCATTTCCGGAGACGACTTCAGATTGCCGGCGGCGGTTGCCTGCGCGCGCAGCCGCTGCACCGATGCGAGCACCGCGCCCTGATCGGCACCGAATGCGTCGCCCAGCTGCTTTGTCCAGTCGAGCTCGCGACACATCATGTCGACGACGGTCGGAAAGTGAACGAGCGCCTGCATGCTCGGCGAGAAGCCGGCGTCGGCCGCCGCCTTCGTCAATGCGTCCCCTTGCACCGACTGGTTGTCGAGCAGCCAGTTGCCTGCATCGAGCACTTCCTGCGCATTCGTCGAGGCAGCGAGCACCTGCGCGAGAATCGCATCCGGATAAAGCGCGATGGGGGCGAGCAGTTCATCCAATGCGCTCGGCGTCCACGCCGCCGCATCCTCCGTCGGTGGGGGAGGCAGTTCCTCCGGTGTTGCCGCCGCGACAGACGGAACGACCGCGGTACTCGCCGCCTTTGTCGCATCGTCAGCCTTCGAACAACCGGCCACTCCGACCGCCATCAGAACGAGGAACGAAATGAACACCGCTCGAGGCGAGGATGTGTGTATGCGCACGATCGATCCATCCAGAAAAGCTGAGGCCGGATGGTTCCACGAATGACGACGGCGTGGCAATCGCCGCAGGCATGCTGCGACCAGATTGTGCAAGATGCGTCGTAGCAAACGTAGACAAGCGAGAGAGACAAGATGGCCGAGGCGAACACTGACACGCGAATTGATCAGGACGCGTCGATTCTGCTGACCACCGACGAGTGGCCGTTGAAATGGCAACGTAGGCTCCACCTTGTGCCGCGCGAGGGCATGGGACTCGCGCGACGCGCCGTCGTTTACGCGCTGATCGCGTGGTTACCGCTCGCCGTATGGGCATTCCTGCACGGACGCGCGCTTCCCGGCGGCGTCGGGGAGTCTTTGACGGCCCACTTCGGCATAAACGTGCGATGCCTCATCGCGATACCACTGCTGATTCTGGCCGAGGGAACGATGGGGCGAATGACCGCCAGCCTCGCATCGCAATTCGTTCGCAACGGGCTCGTCATCGAGTCGCAGCGCTGCGCCTTCGTCACGCTACTACGCAACATCGCGCGGCTACGCGATTCATCGTCGCCGTGGATCGTGCTGATCGGCGTCACCGCCGCGTGGATTCTCGTGCAACCACCGGATCCGCAGATCGACGGCCTGTCGTGGTCCGTCGAGGAAGGCGCTCTGGGATTCGGCGGCTGGTGGTTCGCTTATGTCGCACGGCCGATCTTTCTCGTGCTGCTGTTGGGCTGGCTGTGGCGCATCGTGCTGGTATTCATCCTGTTCCGTCGCATCTCGAAACTCGACTTGTCGCTCGTGCCGTCGCATCCCGATCGCGCCGGTGGTCTCGGCTTTCTCGAGACATATCCCGCCGCATTCGTACTGGTGACTTTGGCGGTGTCGGCGGTCGTCGGCTCGGGCTGGGCACACGACCTCGTCTACCACGGCGGAACGACAGACGCGATCATCCGACCGTTGGCCGTATTCGCCGTGACTTGGTCATTGATCCTGCTGTCGCCGCTGTTGCTCTTCGCGCCGAAACTGATGGCGGCAAAGCGGATCGCAAAGATCGAATACGGCCGGCTCGTCGGTGAGCAGGGCCGCGCAGTGCGACAACGTTGGATCGTTGGTGATCCCGCGCCGCAGGACGACGTGCTGGAACCCGCCGGTGTCGGCCCGGTGGCCGACGCCGTTACGCTGTACGAATCGGTGACGAAGATGCGCTTCGTGCCGATCGGTAAGGTCGCGCTGCTCGCGATCCTGGTG
>JANLUG010001061.1:0-4064 GCA_031363335.1 Gammaproteobacteria bacterium | reverse complement strand
CTCGGCGTGCACGGCACGCAGCGCAAGCAGCGATTCGACGCGTTCGAGGCGCGTCTCGCCGATGCCGATCAGAATGCCGGACGTGAACGGCACGCGTGCCGCGCCGGCGCGACGCAGCGTATCGAGCCGAACCTCGGGAATCTTGTCGGGTGAGCCGTAATGCGGCATGCCTTTTTCACTGAGCCTCGCCGAGGCCGTCTCCAGCATGATGCCCATAGACGGCGACACCTGGCGCAGCATCGCCAGTTCCTCGTCGGTCATCGTGCCCGGGTTCGCGTGCGGCAGCAGCCCGGTTTCGTCGAGCACCGCCTTGGCAGCCGCGTGCAGATATTCGAGCGTCGTCGCGTAGCCCATCTGTGCGAGCGCTTCGCGCGCGGCCTTGTAACGTAGCTCGGGCTTCTCGCCGAGGGTGAACAGCGCTTCCTTGCAGCCGAGCGCTTTGCCCTGCCGTGCCACTTCGAGCACCTGCTCGATCGGCATGAATGGTGCGCCGATGTGCTTCGGCGTTTGCGCGAAGGTGCAGTAATGGCATACATCGCGGCACAGGTGCGTCAGCGGAATGAACACCTTGCGCGAATACGTGACGAGATTGCCGAAGCCATGGTCGCGCAATTGCGCGGCAACGGCAGCGAGTTTGCGGGTATCGGTTTCGGTCGCGAGCGTCAGTGCGTCGCGATCGTTCGGAAATTGGCCCTGCAGCGCTGCATCCAACAGTGCGCCGGTGGATGTACTCATGAATGCTCCGTGTTACAGCCAAAGGATCGCTATCGGCACCGCGCCATCGGCCGCAGGACCTGGACCATCTAAATCGCGGAAGAGCGATTATGCAGATGCATCAGACGAGTTGCTATACCGCTTGTTTCTAAACAAGTTCGCGTCCGAGAGGGGCCGGCGCTCTCCAGAATCCGCGACAAATCGCGCGGCGTATCGACATCGATCCCGAACGCGTCGTTGCGCACGATCCGCGGCGTGATGCCGACGCCGAACGCGGCTTCCGCGTGCGGCTTGAAGCTGTGGCCGTCGAAGCGATAACGAATCAGATTCGGGGGCGACGAGACGATGCAGTTGGTGCCGTCGCCCTCGGAGTCCGGTACCAGTGTGAAGCGTTCGTGACCGGCCAGAATCTCCGCGACGTCCGCCGGTGTGATCAGCGGCACATCGCCGGGCACGATCAGCGTGCCCTTCGCATCGCGATTCGCAACGAGATAGCCGCCGGCGGCCTGTACCGATTCCGACAGATCGGCGCCTTCGGCCTCGGCATAGAGTTCGCAGTCATGGTTGCGCGCAAGTTCGGTTGCTTCCGGTGCACGTGACACGAGCAGAATGCCGGCGAGGCCGGGCGTTTGCGTCAGCGCCGTGAGAACGTCGGTGATCATCGCGAGCATCAGCTCGCTGCGCTCACCGGGCGTCAGCAATGGTGCGAGGCGCTGCTTCGCGTGACGGATGTTCTTCAGCGGCACCACCGCCCACACGTTCGCTATCCCCTTACTTCAGCCGTCTGACGAATTTCAGCACGTCGTCTGCCAGTTGCCGACGATCGCCCAAACTTAGCATGACGGTTTGGGTAACGACAGTCGCGATGCCGAGCGCCGCAACCGCCGATTCGAGTGCCGCATCCTGGTTGTCGAGCACGAAGCCGTTGACGATGCCACGATAGTGACGAGCCACTGAAACGGCGTCGTTGGGGATCTTCAGTTCCGTCATCATCTTGGCGGTCGGCCCTTTAATTGCAGTGCCGGCGACGATTGGAGAAACCGCGACGATCGGCACGCGCAACCGCGCGAGTCGCGCGCGCATGCCGGGAACCGCAAGTACCGGATCGACGCTGACGAACGGATTGGACGGGCAGACGATCACGCCCGCGAGACGTGGATCGTCGAATCGCTGCTCGATTCCGGGCGTCAATGCTGCGTCGGCTGCGCCGTCGAAGCGGAACCCGGTTACCGCAGGAGCGCAACGATCACGCACGAAATAGTGCTGGAATGCGAGCTCGCCATCCGCCGTACCGATCATCGTACGCACCGGCGCATCGCTCATCGGAAGGATCGCATGCCGCACACCGAGTGCTCCGGCAAGCTGTCGAGTGACATCCGTCAGGTTCGCGCCTTCACGCAACCGTTGGGTGCGTTCGAGGTGCATCGCAAGATCGAGGTCGCCGAGGTTGAACCATGCCTCGCCACCGAGCTGTTTCAGTGCCTGCATGAACTGCCACGTCTCACCGCGGCGTCCCCAGCCGGCTTCGGTGTTGGATTGGCCTGACAGCGTATAAACGAGCGTGTCGATATCCGGCGATATGTGCAGGCCGAGATGCTCGAAGTCGTCGCCGGTGTTGACGATGAACGAGATCTCGTCGGGGGAGAGCAGTTGGGTCAGGCCCAGCGCGAGCTTCGCGCCGCCTACGCCGCCGGTGAGGGCGATGAACCGGTCGCCGGCCATCTCAGCGCAACAGCCCGACGGATCGGCGTATCAGCGTGAATTCACTGGTTTTTTGCGTTCTGATCCGTGGCACGGTCCTGCCCCACACTTCCACTGGTCGGCTTCTGCCGGCGCTTGCCGCGCCGCAACGAGAATACCCATGTCGAAGCAGTGGGTCGACCGACTAGTGACGAAGCCCCGCGCGAAGCACTGAGAGCAGCGCCGGCGATGGTGCGACGGATCGAAGCGTGCGCGCCCTGGAGGGTGACTTCACTCCCAGCAAACCGCGTCTGACCATCTCGCGAACGATTTCGTCATGGCGCGCGCTGCGCTGGTCCCGCGCCCATGCGGGAACGCCCGACTGAAACGCGGCCCCGCGCTGTTCGATGCTCTCTCGATGGACTTCGAGCCGAGCAGCATTCGTGATGTCGGTGATATTCATCATGGAGCAACGGTAGCCCCGGGAGGCCGAAGCGCTCCTGCGCGCGGGTCCCGAAATTACACCTCACTCACAGGCGTCGAGCGATATTGCGAAGCACGTCTCAGGTCGGCGCCAAGCGGTGGTCCGAGGAGATCAGCGGAACATGTCTTCTTCGAGCGGACGGATGATGTCGCGCGCGGTCTGAGTGCTGTTTTCCTCGGGAAATCCCCGCACCAGCGCGACCGGTGTCTTTTCCGTCGTTTCACCCATCACGAGCGTCGCGGCGGTGGCGATCGAGTCGGCGCGATTGATCATCGTCACTTTGAGTTCGCGGCCGTATATGTCGTGGCCGCCGCGACGGTCGTCGAGCACTACAATGCCGGCGCTGCCGATCGCGCCGCCGATGGTGCCGAGGCGCCAGGGTCGATTCATGCTGTCGCTGACGATTACGCCGGGGCGCACGCCGCACTTTGCGGCGACCGCTTCACGGATCCGGCGCGCCGATGCATCCGGATCCTCCGGCAACAGCAAAGCGTGCTCGTCGTGGTCGTGTTCGATGTTCGACTGATCGATGCCGGCTTGTGCGCCGACGAGTCCGAGCCGGTGCCGCACGATCAGCACGCCCGGTTTTTTGCGCAACACCGTATTCGATTCGCGCAGGATCAGTTCGACGAGGCGCGGATCCTTTTCCGTCTCCGCGGCGAGTTCGATCGCTTCGCGGCTCGGCGTGATGGTTGCGAGCGCGATCTGCCTGCCCTCGGCTTTCGACACGATTTTCTGCGCTACGACCAGAATGTCGCCCGGCTCGAGCAGCAGTTTCTGCGCCGTCAGCGCGCTGACGATCAATTCGGCCAGATCGTCGCCGCGCACCACCATCGGCATACCGTCGATCGGGATAAACGTGAGCGCCGGCATCGGCTAGTGATCGCTCTGACCGACGATCTTGATACCTGAATGCGAGATCGAGTGGCGCCGGTTGATCTGAATGAGGATGGAGGTCAGCGCTTCCGCGGCGGCCGAGTTTTCGATCGGACCGGCGTGCCAACCGGACATGCCTGCTTCCTCCACCAGCGCCACTACCGTGTCGCGTGCCTCTTTGCTGTTGCCCGCCACCAGCACGTCGCACTCGATCTTGACGTCCTGCTGCAGCAGATGGGCAGCGACGTTCTGAAAGGCGGTGACGACCTTCACGCCGTCACCGAGATAGTTCTGCGCGCGCTTGCCGGCC
>JANLUG010001058.1:0-1930 GCA_031363335.1 Gammaproteobacteria bacterium | reverse complement strand
GATCGTCAAGCCTTCCGCGATCGTCGCGTTGTCGATGCTCAACGTCGCACCCGAGGCAACCGTCGTCGCAGCGGCCGTCGTGCCCAATCCATTTGTATTGGTAACGGATACGGAACCGGCGTTGATCGTCGTGACGCCGCTATAGGTGTTCGCGCCGGAGAGCACCAGACTGCCCGTACCCTGCTTGACCAGCGCGCCGGAGCCCTGGATGACATCGCCTGCGTTCTGCGTGATGGCACTGCTCGAGTTGAGCGTCAGCGCGCCGGCACCGAGATTGATGGTGCCGAGGTTCGATATCCCGCCGACGCCGGCCGTCATCGAGACGGCGCCGCCGGCCGTGGACAGATCGAAGCCGCCCATCTGAATGGCATTGACCGCCGTCAGCGTCAGCGAACCCGCGGCCGTCGTCGGCATCGCGAGGTTCGTCTGGAAAATGATGTCGCGATTGGCCTGCAGCTGAACCGCGGTGTTGGCCGCCAGTCCCGTCAACGTGCTGCCGAGTACGTAGTAGTCGTTCACGCCGTCGTTCGACTGGAACGGATTCGACGCATCCGGCAACGCACCGACGACCGGCGCCGCTGCTATATAGAGGTCGTTCGGATCGAGCAACAACGTGCCCATCGCACCATTCACCGCCGCAGTGTCGACCGAGCCGTCGAACGCGAGTTGCTGTTTGCCCGACACTTCGACAACGCCGCCATTCCCACCTGCCGCGCCGCCTTGCGCGCTGATCGCGCCATGAAACCGGGTATCGCCATCGGCCCAGACGACCACCTCACCGCCGTCACCCACGTCGATGGCATCCGCCTGAATTGCCGCTGACCGGCTGACGAAGGTGCGCGAGGCATTCTGCACATCGGCATTGCCGCCCTGATAGCCGCCGCCGACCATTACAGTGCCGCCGCCCGAGGCTCCGGACACGTCGAGGCGCGCGCCGTCCAACAACGCCACCTTGTCGCCCGTCACCGTGATCGCGCCGCCGGTCTCGCCGGCGTCCGTGCCGGATGCATCCAGCGTTCCCGCAACGGAAACGACTCCGCTACCGCCCCCTTCGAGGCGGATGATGCCGTTGCGATTGCTGACGCTGCGCGCCTCGATGATGCCGTCGTTGTTGACGACGCTCGTTATGAGCGCGTCTTTCGCCTGCGCCGACAGAATGACCGTGCCGCCGTCGGCCTGAATCAACTGCCGGTTCGCTGCGAGCGCGCCGAGCGCAGCCTTGTCGACACTGAAGCCGACGAGTTCGGAGCCCGCGATGCTCAAAGTGACCTGCTCGCCGGCGCCGAGCGCGACGGTGCCGCCGTTCGCCCGCATCACGCCTTCGTTCGCGACGCTCGGCCCGACGAACGCGACATAGCCGCCGTGCGCGGCATCGATCGTGCCGCGGTTCACAACTGCGCCGTTCGAGCCTTCACTCGAGAACGTATAACGTCCCGCCAGAAAATCGTCGTTGGATAGCGACAGTGTCGACGCAACGATGCCGCCCACATCGACCTGCGCGCCTGCGCCGAACAGCACGCCGTTGGGATTCAGCAGAAACACCTGGCCGTTGGCCGAGAGGTTGCCGAGGATCACCGACGGGTCTTGTCCGAGAATCCGGTTCAGCGCGATCGCCTGCGCCGACGGTTGGTTGAACGTCACCGACTCGCCGCTGCCGATACTGAAGCTCTGCCAGTTGATCGCGAGCCGCGAGCTCGTTTGATCGATCGTAACGGCGGCGCCGGACTGAGTGATCGAGCCGTTCCCCGCGGTGACTTCACCGCCGGTCGGCGTTGCGTGTACCAGCGGCGAACCGATCATCGCGTCCAGTGACCATCCGTCGACGTGCCGATGCCATGCTTCGATCCCGTCGTTCGCTTCTTATTTCCGGCGCATAACGCTGCTCATACCGCCATCTATCCATCGTTGATTGTCACTCGAACCACTGATT
>JANLUG010001054.1:0-4960 GCA_031363335.1 Gammaproteobacteria bacterium | reverse complement strand
AGATTGGCGCAGGCGAGGCGTTGGCTGCGCGCGAAGTTCCACAATGCGAGCAGATCCCGCTCGCGGACGTCGGGAAGAACAAAGTTCTGTTCGTGGGCGATACGAATCTCACCGAATCCGAACCGGTCGGCCCAGTCTGCTACCGCATCCATCTGCTCGTCCGACACGTCGCCGGGCGGAACTCCCGTGACCTTCGTGGAGAAGGTCACGATCGCATAACCCGGTCGTTTGTGCGGTGCCACGTTGGTGTGGACCCAGCGACTGAACTCCGGGTCGGCCAGGCGAGCCGCTGCGAGCGATGTGTCGCTCTCGATCTGCAGATAGGGGGGAGGCGCGAAGGCGGCAACCGTACGATCGATTTCCTCGCGCGTCAGGGTCGTTGGACCGTCCTTCGAGTATACCCATTCAGCGTCGACCTGCTGACGGAATACGTCGGGGGACATGGCGCGCACCAGGATCTTGATGCGCGCCTTATATTTGTTGTCGCGTCGGCCGTAGCGGTTGTAGACCCGAAGGATTGCCTCGAGATAGGTGAGCAGATGAGTGTCGGGCAGCGATTGTCGAATCAGACTGCCGATGACCGGCGTGCGTCCGAGGCCACCGCCGACCTTGACGTCGAATACGACCTTACCGTCCGCATTGCGGCGTGCTTCGAGACCGATGTCGTGCACATCGATTGCCGCGCGATCACTCGCTGATCCGTTCACCGCGATCTTGAACTTTCGCGGCAGCCAGTCGAATTCGGGATGCGCTGTGGACCATTGTCGTATCAGTTCGCAATACGGCCGGCCGTCTACAACTTCATCCGCGGCTACGCCGGCGAACTGATCAGCGGTGACGTTGCGAATGCAGTTGCCGCTGGTCTGAATCGCGTGCATCTGCACCGTCGCGAGATCCGCGAGTATGTCGGGTACTTCGGCGAGATCCGGCCAATTGAACTGCATGTTTTGGCGGGTGCTGAGGTGTCCGTAGCCTTTGTCGTAGTAGCGCGCGATGTGCGCGAGCATCCGAAGCTGCTTCGATGTCAGGGTTCCGTAGGGAACGGCAACGCGAAGCATGGGTGCCAAGCGCTGAATGTAGAGGCCGTTGCGCAGGCGAAGATGCAGGAAATCCCCGTGGGACAGTGTGCCGTCGATGTACCGCCGGGTCTGGTCGCGAAACTGCGCAACCCGTTCGTCGACAAAGTGCTGGTCGAATTCGTCGTAGCGATACATGGAGATCAGGGAGTCGAACTACAGATGGGCGCGAACGTTACCAAGACGACGGAATCGAAAGAACTAACCAATGTCTCTATGGATAGAACGGATTGAGTCGCCATTGTGCCTGGTCTAAACTCGTGCGCGTTCGTCAATCTGAATACCCGAGGTCGCCGTGTCCAATCCCGAATCCAAGCACTGGAGCGATGAAAAAGCCGACGTTGTCGCGGTGCTCACGATCTTCGTTTCGCTCTTGCTAGCCGCCGTACATTTCATTTCGAATCAGGTCTGACCGGACGCTAGTACGCCAGATTCGGTCTGAGCCACCGTTCTACGTCTGCTACCGGTACACCCTTCCGCCGCGCGTAGTCTTCGATCTGATCGCGCCCGATCTTCCCTACGCCGAAGTAGCGCGCTTGCGGATGCGAGAAATACCAGCCCGCGACCGCGGCAGCCGGCAGCATCGCGAAGTGCTCCGTCAGCGTCATGCTGGCGCGTTCCGGTTCCAGTAGCGCGAACAACGTCGCCTTCTCTGTGTGGTCGGGGCACGCGGGATAGCCTGGTGCGGGCCGAATGCCTCGATAGCTTTCCGCAATCAGGTCGTCTGTCGTCATCGCTTCGTCGCGGCTGTATCCCCAGAATTCCTTTCGAACGCGCTCGTGCAGGCGCTCGGCGAACGCTTCGGCGAGCCGGTCGGCCAGCGCTTTGATCATGATCGCGTTGTAGTCGTCGTTTGCCGCCTGGAACCGGGCCACGACCTTGTCGATGCCCGTTCCGGCGTTGACGGCGAACGCACCTACGTAGTCGGTATGGGGCGCGGGAGCAACGAAATCGGCGAGCGAGAAGTGCGGACCTTCTGCGCCCTTCTTGGATTGTTGGCGCAGGTGATGAAGCGTTGCGAGCGGCTTACCGGATTGGGCACCGTCGAAGAGCTGTATGTCATCGCTGCCGGAACGCTGCGCTCGCCAGAAGCCGAAGACGCCGTTGGCGCTGATCCATCGCTCGTCGATGATCCGGCGCAGCATGGCCTGCGCATCTGCATAGACAGCGCGCGCCGCCTCACCGACGATTGGATCGTGCAGGATCTTCGGAAATTTGCCGGCGAGCTCCCACGTCATGAAGAACGGCGACCAGTCGATGTATTGGGATAGCTCCTCGATCGAGTAGTCGTTCAGCACCTGCGTGCCGAGGAAGCGCGGCGCCGTGCCTTGAAATTGCGACCAGTCGATGGCTGGCGCTTCGGCGACGGCGGCGGTGTACGGCAGCAGCACGGTCTTTTCCGCGCGTGCGTTGGAGCGAACACGGATCGCCTCGTATTCATCCCTGACGGTGCTGACGAAGCCGTTACGTTGTTCGTCCGACAACAGCGTCGACGCGACGCCGACTCCGCGCGACGCGTCGGTAACGTACACCGTCGGACCGCGCCGATACGCCGGTTCGATCTTCACGGCGGTGTGGGCGCGAGAGGTCGTCGCACCGCCGATCAGCAAAGGAATGTCGAATCCGAGGCGTTCCATCTCAGAGGCAACGTGCACCATTTCGTCGAGCGACGGTGTGATTAGACCCGACAGGCCGATGATGTCTGCATTCTCTGCTCGCGCCGTCTCGAGTATCCGCTCGCACGGCACCATCACGCCGAGATCGATGACCTCGTAGTTGTTGCACTGGAGTACCACACCGACGATGTTTTTGCCGATGTCGTGCACGTCGCCTTTAACGGTCGCCATTACGATCTTGCCTTTCGCTTTGGCGCCTTCGGCCTTCTCCGCTTCGATGAACGGAATCAGGTGCGCCACCGACTGCTTCATGACGCGGGCACTCTTGACCACTTGCGGCAGGAACATCTTGCCGGCCCCGAACAAGTCACCGACGACGTTCATCGCGGCCATCAGCGGACCCTCGATGACGTCGAGCGGACGCATCGCATCGAGTCGATCTTCTACGGTGTCGGCTACTACGAATGCGATGATTCCTTTCACGAGTCCGTGGCGCAGACGTTCCTCGACAGGCGCTTTGCGCCATTCCGGATCGTCCGCGACCGGGTTTTCGCTGCGCGCCGCATACTCGCCCGATATAGCGAGCAGCTGATCCGTTGCGTCGGGGCGACGGTTCAGTACGACGTCTTCAACCCGGCTGCGCAGCGCCTGCGGTATCTCGTCATAGATGCCGAGCTGTCCGGCATTCACGATGCCCATGGAGAGTCCGGCGCGGATCGCGTGATACAGGAACACCGCGTTTATCGCCTCGCGAACGGTGTCGTTACCGCGGAACGAGAACGACACATTGCTGACGCCGCCCGAACTATGCGCGTGGGGAAGATGCTGCTTAATCCAGGCGCACGCCTCGATGAAATCCATCGCGTAGTTGTTGTGCTCTTCGATCCCTGTGGCGATCGCAAAAATGTTCGGATCGAAGATGATGTCTTCGGGTGGGAAACCGACCTGGTCGACCAGGATGTCGTACGAGCGCTTGCAGATGTCGATCTTTCGCTTGAGCGTGTCTGCCTGGCCTTTTTCGTCGAATGCCATGACCACGACGGCGGCGCCGTACATCCGGCAGCGGTGCGCCTTCTCGATGAACTCCGCCTCGCCTTCCTTCAGGCTGATCGAGTTGACGACGGGCTTGCCTTGAATGCAGCGCAGACCCGCTTCGATGACCTCCCACTTACTCGAATCGACCATCACCGGTACGCGTGCGATATCAGGCTCGGTTGCGACGAGGTTCAGGAAACGGGTCATCAGCGCGGCACCGTCGAGCATGCCTTCGTCCATGTTGACGTCGATGATCTGCGCGCCGCTGTCGACCTGATCGCGCGCGACATCGAGCGCAGTCTCGAGCGCCCCTTCGCGAATCAGTTTCTTGAATCGCGCGGAGCCGGTGACGTTGGTGCGCTCTCCGACGTTCACGAACAGGGACGTATCGTCGACCTCCAACGGCTCGAGTCCGGACAGCCGCAACTTCTTCGGCAGATTCGGCAGTGCGCGGGGGCGTATATCCGCGACCGCGGCGCCGATTGCGGCGATGTGTTCTGGCGTGGTGCCGCAGCAGCCGCCGACTAGATTGACCAGACCCGAAGCTGCGAACTCACCGATCAGGCGCGCCATGTGCGCCGGCGATTGGTCGTAGCCGCCGAACTCGTTCGGCAGCCCCGCGTTCGGGTGGACGCTCACGAAACAGCTCGCCGAATGCGCAAGCGATTCGACGTGCGGCCGCAGTTGCTCCGCGCCCAGGGCGCAGTTGAGGCCGGCAATCAAAGGTTGCGCATGTGCGATGGAGATCCAGAAGGCTTCCGGCGTCTGCCCCGACAGCGTCCGACCGCTCGCGTCGGTGATCGTCCCGGAGACCATCACGGGAACGCGCCGACCGGTTCGGCTGAACTCGGACTCGATCGCGTAGATCGCCGCTTTTGCATTGAGCGTGTCGAACACGGTTTCGACCATGATCAGATCACTGCCCCCGGCCAGGAGCCCGCGTATGGCCTCCGTGTAGGCCTCTACGAGCGCGACGAAGGTGACGTTGCGCCCACCTGGGTCGTTGACGTCGGGAGACAGGCTGGCGGTGCGATTGGTCGGTCCGAGTACGCCGGCGACGAAGCGCGGTCGGTTGGGGGTCGAGTAGTCGTCGGCACACGCCCGAGCGAGGCGAGCAGACGTCAGGTTCATCTCTTCGCAGATTTCGGAGAGCCCGTAGTCGCCTTGAGCTATCCGCGTTGAGCTGAAGGTGTTCGTTTCGATGATGTCCGCGCCGGCGGCCAGGTATTCTCG
>JANLUG010001029.1:0-3038 GCA_031363335.1 Gammaproteobacteria bacterium | reverse complement strand
AGGATCGAAGCGTCTTCATCGAACAATCGATCGACCTGGACGCAGCGCTGCAGGCGGCGGGCAAGCCACACCAGTTCATTCTGCAGCCCGGCGGCGACCACTATCTGAGTCGGGCGAGCCAACGCCTGCAGCTGTTCGAAGCGATGGACGCATTCCTTCGCGAACACCTGCCCGTCCAACGCGCGGTGGCGCCGCCGACCTGAGTTCGCGGATTCGCCCGCCCGCTCAATTCATCCGGGGAGAGGGTTGTGCGATGATCCGCGCAATTTCACTTAGTCGGAGTTCCGTCATGGCCCAGAAGCTGCCCCTGTTCATCGCCGGCGAGTTCATCGAGAGCGAAACCAACGAGTGGCAACCGATCACGAATCCGGCCACTCAGGAAGTGCTCGCTGATGTGCCGTTTGCGACGTATCAGGAGGTCGATCGTGCGGTCGCCAGCGCCAAAGAGGCGTTTCAAACCTGGCGCGAGGTGCCGACGCCGGAGCGCGCGAGATTGATGCTGCGTTATCAGGATCTGTTGAAGAAGCATCACGACGACATCGCGCGAATTCTGTCGAAGGAAACCGGCAAGACGTTCGCCGATGCGCAAGGCGACGTGTGGCGCGGCATCGAAGTGGTCGAGCACGCGTGTAATGTGTCGTCGATGATGATGGGCGAGACGGTCGAGAACGTCGCCCGCAAGATCGATACGTATAGCTACGTGCAGCCGCTCGGCGTGTGTGTCGGCATTACGCCGTTCAACTTTCCGGCGATGATTCCGCTGTGGATGTTCCCGATGGCGATCGCGTGCGGCAATACATTCGTGCTGAAGCCGTCGGAACAAGACCCGATGACGCCGAACCGGTTAATCGAACTGTTCGTCGAAGCCGGCGCGCCGAAAGGTGTGGTGCAACTCGTGCACGGCGGACGCCAGCAGGTCGATGCGTTGCTGACGCATCGCGACGTGAAAGCGATCTCGTTCGTTGGCTCCGTGCCGGTGGCTCAGCACGTGTATCGAACGGGCACGCAGAATCTGAAACGCGTGCAGGCGATGGCGGGCGCGAAAAATCACATGGTGATCATGCCCGACGCGAACAAAGAGCAGGTCATCAGCAACCTGATCGGTGCGTCGTGCGGCGCGGCCGGTCAACGTTGCATGGCGATCAGCGTCGCCGTGTTCGTAGGCTCCGCGAAACAGTGGATTCCCGAACTGCAGACGGCGATGGCGAAGGTAGTGCCCGGTCCGTGGGATGCACCGGCATCGGCCTATGGCCCGCAGATCAATCCGAAAGCGAAGGAACGTATTCTCGGCTTCATCAGGAAAGGCAAGGAAGAGGGCGCCACCTGTCTGCTCGACGGCTCCGACTGCACTGTGGTCGGCTTTCCGAACGGCAACTGGCTCGGCCCGACGCTGTTCACCGACATCGATCCGGAAATGTCGATCTATAAAGAAGAGATCTTCGGCCCCGTGTTGCTGGCTGCGAACGTCGACGATCTCGATTCCGCGATCGCCATGATCAACGCGAATCCGTTCGGTAACGGCACGTCGATCTTCACGTCGAGCGGCGGCGCTGCGCGCAAATTCCAGCACGAGATCGAAGTGGGGCAGGTCGGCATCAACGTGCCGATTCCGGTGCCGCTGCCGTTCTTCTCGTTCACCGGCTGGAAGCAGTCGTTCTTCGGCGATCAGCACGCGTACGGCAAGCAGGCGGTTCGCTTCTATACGGAAACGAAGACGATAACGGCGCGCTGGTTCGACGAATCGTCCACGGTCGGATCTAACATGACGATCAAGCTGCAGTGAACTTCGACCTCACCGACGACCAACAGGCTTATCGAGACGCGGCGCGGCAGTTCGCGACTGGCGAGTTCGCGCCTCATGCAGCTCGTTGGGACGAGGAACAGCACTTTCCGAAAGACGTCATTCGGCGCGCCGGCGAATTGGGCTTCTGCGCGCTTTACACGCCCGTTGCGGACGGCGGTCTTGGTCTGTCGCGACTCGACGCGAGTCTGATCATCGAAGAACTGGCCGCCGGCTGCACGTCGACGACGGCGTACATCACCATTCACAACATGGCGCTTTGGATGATCGCGACGTTCGGCTCCGAAGCATTGAAGGCGCAGTGGTGTCCGTCGATGGTCACCGGGGAGAAGCTGGCGTCGTATTGCCTCACCGAGCCGACCGCGGGTTCCGACGCTGCGTCGCTCAAGACGATCGCGAAGCGCAGCGGCGATCACTATGTGTTGACGGGCAGCAAGGCGTTCATTTCCGGCGCCGGCTCGACGGAAGTGCTGGTCGTGATGGCGCGACTCGAAGATGAAGCGGGTGTGCACGCGGGTGCCGGCGGTGTCTGCAGCTTTCTGATACCTGCTGATGCGGACGGCATCACGTATGGCCGCAAAGAACAGAAGATGGGCTGGAACAGCCAGCCGACGCGGCAGATCAATTTCGACGGCGTCATCGTCCCGATCGGCAATCGACTGGGCGCGGAAGGCGAAGGCTTCAAGATTGCGATGCGCGGTCTCGACGGCGGCCGCATCAACATCGCGACGTGCTCGATCGGTACTGCACAGGCGGCGCTCGATCAGGCGGCTCGCTACATGAACGAGCGCAAACAGTTCGGACAAGCCATCGCGCAGTTCCAGGCGTTGCAGTTCAAGCTGGCCGATATGGCGACCGAACTGGTCGCCGCGCGCACTATGGTTCGGTTGGCCGCGTGGAAGCTCGACTCGAAGGATCCGGATGCGACCACGTTCTGCGCGATGGCAAAGCGTTTTGCCACCGACGTCGGATTCGACGTATGCAATGCCGCGCTGCAACTGCACGGCGGCTACGGCTACATCAAGGAATTTCCCCTCGAGCGGCACGTTAGAGACAGTCGCGTGCACCAGATTCTCGAAGGCACGAACGAAATCATGCGAGTGATCATTGCGCGACGGGTATTGATGGAAGGGGCAACCGAGGTGATCCGATGATCAGCAGTACCACCAAAAAACTCAAAGTCGAAGTGCGGGGCCACACCGCGCTCGTCACGATCGACAATCCGGCGGCGAATACG
>JANLUG010000965.1:0-1420 GCA_031363335.1 Gammaproteobacteria bacterium | reverse complement strand
GGCAATCCCGGCGGACAGCCGTCCACGATCGCGCCGATCGACGGCCCGTGGCTCTCGCCAAAGGTCGTGACGGTAAATATCTTTCCGAACGTATTGCCTGCCATGAATGTCGTCCGAAGCGCCGCGCGCAGTATCGGCGCTGGCTCAGATCAAGACAACCCGGCCGCCTCCAGAACGAATACGCCATGTCCGCCGTGTTGCAGTTCGGGCCAGACGAACGGTAGTTCCGGAAACGCAGCCAGCAGATCGTCTGCGCTGTTGCCGACTTCTCCAACCAACAATCCGTCAGCCGCCAGCCAGCGACCTGCATCGGCCAATATTCGGCGCACCACATCGAGGCCGTCGCTGCCGGCCTCCAGGGCGATGCGAGGCTCGTGTCGATACTCTGCAGGAATGCTCGCGAGGTCGTACGCATTGACGTATGGGGGATTTGTCACGATGAGGTCGAACAGGGAGGCTTCGAGACCGTCGAAGACATCGGCGCGTACAACCGCAACACGGTCGCCGACACCGTGCAATGCGACATTGCGAGCGGCCAAAGCCAGTGCGGTCTCATCGATATCGGACAGTACGACCTCGGCGTCTGGAAATGCATGGGCGCACGCGATGCCGATGCAGCCGGAGCCGGTGCAGAGATCGAGAATTCTGTCGGGAAAACGACCTAACCAAGGCGCGAATTCGGCCGCGATCAACTCCGCAATCGGCGACCTCGGAATCAACACGCCGGGTTCCGCGAGATAGCGACGACCGACGAACCACGCCTCGCCGACGAGGTACGGAACCGGAACCCGATGCACTATACGTCGCTCCAGCAACCGCACCAGCTCGCGCCGCTCCGTTGCGGTCAACCGCGCGGAGAGCACGAACTCGAGCTTATCTGCACCGATTCCGAGTCGGCCGCACAACAGCGCGAGCGCCTCGTCCCACGCGTTGTCGGTACCGTGACCATAGAAGATATCGGCGTGGGACAAACTGGTCGCCATCCAGCGCAGATAGTCCGCAACACTTTGAAACTCGTCCGACGGCTTCAATACAACATCAGCCCTTGGGTCCCAGCAACTCCAGCAACAGCGCATTCAGGCGCGTCACGTACGCCGCGGGCTCGCTTAGCTGCCCGCCATCCGCCAACGCGGCTTGATCGAACAACACCAGCGTGAGCTCGCGAAAACGATTTTCGTCCTGCTCCGCATCGAGCCGGTTCACGAGCGGGTGGTTTGGATTCACTTCGAAATTCGGCTTCGTATCCGGAACGCGTTGCCCCGCGGCTTCCATGATCCGGCGCATCTGCGCGCCCATCGCGTGCTCATCGAGAACGAGGCACGCGGGAGACGTCGTCAACCGTTTCGAACGCCGCACCTCGGCAACCCTGTCTTCCAACACTGCCTTCAGGCGTTTCATCAGATCGTCGCCGGCGACGTCG
>JANLUG010000960.1:0-1719 GCA_031363335.1 Gammaproteobacteria bacterium | reverse complement strand
AAGCTATGCCATTAGAATAAGCAATGCAGGTCCCAATCCCAACCTAATAGAAATAAGCAACGATGGCGGAGCCACTTTTAGATCGAATCAGCTCACCTCGTATCGACAGTCCTCCTCCAAACCCCAGGCCCTTCTGCGGCGCATCGGTCAGAGCCGTTGCCGCGACAGACACCCCCCATGCGAGCACCACGACGCCCACATGCACCAGCAACCGATTCGCAGCTTCTCGTCTGTATATCGCCAGCCCCAGCCAGATGAGCACCGCTACGCCAACGACTACCAACGAGGTTCGCGATCTGGTCGCGATGAGCGCCAGCATCAGTACGAAGCTTGATGCGAACACCAAACAGTGCTGCAAAGGGGACGGTTGCAAGCCACGCCAGCCATCCGTCAGATGCCGGTGCACGAGCGGGATCCAGATGAGATACATCAGCGCCGCGTAATTGTTCGGATCCACCAACGGCTGGTGCGCCCGTTCACCGAAAAACACGAATCGAAACGCCGACAGCGCTGCCAGTGCGACGACAAGCGCCGTCACCGATCCTTGCAGCAGGCGCTTCGGCCTCGGGCGAAGCGCGATTGCGGAAGCGCATATGAACGTCAGCGGGCCCGCCGCCAACACCCAGCTAGCGGCAAAGCTGCTGTCCGGACTCACGCTCAATCGATACGCGACAGTCAGATAGCCGAGCATTCCCAACGACATCGCGAAGCCATAGCGGTTCCTTGCGAACGCCTCGGACACGCCACTCGACCATACGCAGACGAGCGATGCGAGCGATGCGGCGGAAGCCATCGCGAGCACGACCAGATTGACCGAGGTGCCCTGAAACAACAGCCCTGCCGTCAACGAAGCGACGACCAGCAGTGCGGCAACCACACGCCGCGGCACCATTTCCTGACGGGCCATTTGACTAGCTGTGAATTGATTCATCACGCCCTGCGACGCTTCCTTGCATCACGTCCGCGTATCTCGGGTCGGCGCAACAAACGAGGTGGTGCCGGAAAGTGGATTCGAACCACCGACCTACTGATTACGAATCAGTTGCTCTACCAACTGAGCTATTCCGGCGCGGGCGCGAAGAATAACCCGTTCGCCGGAACCTTTGAAGTTGCGAACGCCGATCAGGGACAGGCGATCTTTTCCGGAAACCGGCGGCATACCGTCGTCCCGACGCGATCCGTCGCGGTCACCTGATAGCTGCTGCCACCTGCCAGCACGATCGTGTACACCGTGCCGTCGCTCTCTTGCGGACGCCAGCCGAGCAACAGCAGGTTCGCATCGGGAGTCACGTTGAAGACGCCTGGCTGGTAGACGCCGTTGCGCAACCGATAGTCTTCTTCGAAAACTTCAACTGTGGACACGTTGTTCACCAGCGCGCCAATCCGAGATGTCCCGACGTAGCCGTTGTAGAGCGGAAGCGCGACCGCGGAAAGGACGGCGATGACACCCACGGCGACCATCAATTCGATCAGGGTAAAGCCGGCCTGTCTGGTCATGTACGTTTGCATGAGTGGAATCCTAGAACACAAAAAAGGAAGGGGCCATGGGCCCCTTCCGCTTTCTTGACGAGGGTCAAGCTTTTAGATGCTGGCCCACGTGAGGACCTTCGTCGACACCGTGGTAAAGTCCGAGAAGATCGGACGCGTGATCGTAACCACAAGGGTGCGCAAAGTGGGAGTACCCGCCGCGGTTACCTGGATTACGCCAGACTCAGTCGG
>JANLUG010000934.1:0-3068 GCA_031363335.1 Gammaproteobacteria bacterium | reverse complement strand
AACCCGACGACATCGGGCACGCGCGCATTGACGCCGATGTTGCTGCCGCCGCTCCCGCCGCCGCCGCAGCCGGCCACCAGCAGCCACAACACGAGCATCAATCCTTTATGCATAGGCATGGCACCTGCTTCCTTTACTGGCCACATGGCATTCACCTTGCTGCGTCCAAACGAATCGGTCAACCTTAACGGCGCGACAGCATACTGACTGTCTGATCGCTCACAAGCCGAATCGAGGAAATATTTGCATGACCACGCGACTGCCCGCGATCAGCCTGGCCGCCGTCCCCGGACGCCGCAAAGCGACACTGGAACTGGCGCAGGAGATCGAACGGCGTGGCTTCCCGGGCATCTATTGCCCGAGTTTCGGCGACGGCATCGGTTTGTGCGAAGCGATCGCGCTGTCCACGCGCGAGATCCGCTTCGGCACCAGCATTACGCCGATCTATACGCGCAACGTGCAGGATTTCGCGCAGACGATCGCCTTCATCCACGAGGTCTCCGACGGCCGCTTCGTGTTCGGCGTCGGTGTCAGCCACGCGCCGGCAATGAAACGGATGGGCATCAGCCAGGGCAAGCCCTTGGCGGACATGCGCAACTTCATCAAGGAACTGCGCGCCGTGCCGCGCACCGGCGAACTGCCGCCGATCGCGCTCGCGACGTTACGCAAGAAGATGATCGCGCTGTCGGAAGAGATCGCCGAGGGCATGGTGTTTGCGAACGGCGCCCGCTCCCACATGGCCGACTCGTTGTCGAGCCTCGGGCCGCAGGCGCGATCGAACGAAACATTCTTCATCGGCAACATGATTCCGACGTGCATCAGTGACGACGAGGAAGCGGCCAAAGCGGTGAACCGACGGACCCTGACCGGCTACGCGATGCTGCCGAACTACCGCAACTACTGGAAGGAAGCGGGCTACGTCGAGGAGATGGAAGCCGTCGAGGCCGCGCTGGCACGTGGGGAAACGGACAAGGTCGCACAGTGCCTGACGGACCGCTGGCTCGCCGATACGACGCTGTTCGGATCGAAGAGCAAGGTGCGCGACGGCATCGAAGCGTGGTTCGACGCCGGCATCAAAACGCCGATCATCGTGCCGTCGTCGGCGGTGGGTAACCAGCTGAAGGCGTTCGAAGAGTTCTTCGCGATCTGGAAGTAACGCTTCCGGTCAGACCGGTTGATATCGCAGCAGCGTGACATCGTCAGTGACCGGCTCGAAATACGGCTTCAGGCGCATCCCGATCCGAATGTCCGCTTCGGCGACGTTGACCAGCGTGGTGGTGAGCCGCACCCCTTCGTCGAGTTCGACCACTGCGAGGCGCTGCGGTACTTCGGATGCGAAATGCGGCGACGTGGGCTGACGCGCAATGGTGAACGTGTACAGCGTTGCGGACCCGGACACTTCGTGCCAGGAAAGCGCGTCGGATAAACAGCTCGAGCAGCAACTGCGCGGGTAAAACACCCACGCGCTGCAATCGTTGCACTTCTGCAGCTTGATGATGCCATCCTTGAGACCCTCCCAGAACGGCGCGCTGGTCGGTGTGGGCGTCGGCAGCGGTTTGTCGAAGTTCATCTCAATCTCCCTGCAGGATCAGCGCGGCTTGCTCGCTCATCACGCCGCCGGTGCCAGACACGTAAACCGTGTCGCATTGGCCGAGTTGCAGATCACCGGCGCGACCCATGATCTGTCGCACCGCCTCGATCGGTTGCGTCATTCCGCCGGCAAGGCCCGCCTGACCGGTACCCAGCTGCCCACCGTGCGTGTTCAACGGAAAATCTCCTTTAACCGTGAAATCGTGATCGCGAATGAACTCCATACCTTCGCCCTTGCCGCAAAACCCCGCGTCTTCGAGCGTGAGCAGCACCGTGATCGTGTAGCAATCGTAAATCTCGGCGGGATCGACATCGGCCGGCTTCACTCCGGCCATCGCGAACGCCTGCTTCGACGCGGGACCAACCGGCGTCTGCACCATATCGCGCGCGTAAGTCGGAGTCTTGATCGTCAGGTGTTCGCCGAATCCGGTCACCCACACCGGCCGATGCCGGCAACGCTCTGCGACCTCCCGGCTGGCAACCACAACGGCGCTTCCGCCCGCCACCGGCATGACGATTTCCAGCATGCGCAGCGGGTCTGCGATCAGTTTGCTCGCGAGCACGTCTTCGATGCTCACGGGCTGACCGAAAAAGGCGGCATTCGGATTCGCGGCGCCGTTCGATCGTTGGTGAGAAACCAGTTTTGCCATGGCGCGTGGATCGTAGCCGAACTCGGCGGCGTAGCGCTGCGCGATCATCGCGTAACCGCAGTTCTGCGCGACGTTGCCGTAGGGAACATCGAACTCGGCTTGAGGTGAACCCCACTCGACGCTGCTGGCGCCGAAATAACGGCGGGGGTCAACGGGTCTTGCGTTCGGATTGCTCGGAATCGGCCGCGCCGGCGCGGCACATACGACGACGTCGCAGATGCCGAGTTCGATCGCCGCCGCTGCACGCCAGATCATTCCGACCGACGTCGCACCGCCGAGATCGATCCGTTCTGCGAAGTTCACCGGATGACCGAGGTACTCGACGATGGTAGCGGGCGTGAACATGCCTGCCTCGCGAATGTCCGAACAGACGATGCCGTTGATGTCGCGCGCGCTGAGTCCGGCATCGTCGAGCGCAAGACGCGCAAGCTCCGCCCACTGTTCGACCGTGAATCTGCGCGGCCCGGTGTACTTGCGTTCGTGCTTGTGTTCCGCGAATCCAACTACGGCAGCGTCACCACGTAAACCCATTTCATCGCCCCCATCGAAGAGAGGCCGATGATAGACTGCCCACGCAAATGCCTCCAAACGGAACGCACCGTGAATCTCTGGATCATCCGCCACGCGAAATCTTCGTGGGCAGACCCCGGCCAGGCCGACTTCGATCGGCCGCTGAACGACCGCGGCTTTAAGGACGGCAAACCGATGATGCGCTGGATGCGCGCGCAGGCACGCAAGCCGCAGCGCATCGTTTCGAGCGACGCCGCGCGGGCGCGCGCAACGGCGGAATTCGTGCGCGACGGCTTCTCCGTTGCGCCCGATGAACTG
>JANLUG010000926.1:0-4579 GCA_031363335.1 Gammaproteobacteria bacterium | reverse complement strand
TGTAGCTGCCGCGGCCGTCGGCTGGAAATTGGCCGGTGAATTCCGGCTCGATGCCGGGGTCGCGGCAGCGGCGGTCGTGCTGCTCGGTTGGCGTGGCTATGCCAGCACCCTCGCGGGGCTTGTCCTTGTGGCGGTCGTGATGGCGCCATCCTTGGATCGTGCGGTCGTGCACGTCCTGAATGCTGCAATTGCAGCGGCCGTTATGGGGCTAATGTTGCAACGCGACCGCGCGAACCCACGCGACCGGCGCCGCACGCTACAACTCGCGCTGGCCACAGGCGTCGGCGCCGCTGTGGGGGCCATCGCGATGTTTCAGGACGCACACTCGGTCGCCCTGGCACTGGAAGTCTGGCTCGGCACGTGGGCCGGTGCGCTGCTTGCATCGCTAGGTACGCTCGCCCTCCTCCCCCGCGTGCTCGAATTCGGTGAGTCGAGTCGTGCGAAGGCGTCGAACGCAGTACCGGAAGACACGCGCACCGGATCGGAGGCGCACGCGCGTGCCGTGATCGACAACGCGGTGGATGCGATTGCGATCATCGATGCGGATGGCCGCATCATGTCGTTCAACCGCGCCGCGTACCGGATGTTCGGCTACGAACCGCACGACGTAATCGGCAGCAACGTCAACATGTTGATGCCGGAGCCGCACCGCACCCAGCACGACGGATATCTGCATCGCTACATCACCACCGCCGTGCCGCGCATCATCGGAATCGGCCGTGAGCTGGATGCGCGCCGTAAAGACGGCACCACCGTGCCGATCCATCTTTCGGTGAGCGAAGTCGTCGTACACGGCCAGCGCACATTCACCGGAGTAATGCGCAACATCTCCATCGAGCGCGCCGACAAAGAAGAAATCCGCCGGCAGAACGAGCGCCTCAGTGTCACCGTCAGGAATGCGCCGATGGGCATCGTCACGTACCAGTTCGGCGGGACGTTCGCGTCCACGAACCGCGCCTTCGAAACGATGATCGGTTACTCGAACGACGAGCTCGCGAAGCTGGAGTTCGTCGCACTCACCCACCCTGACGATCGAATGGAACTGAAGCGCCTGACAGACGACGCGCACGAAGGCCGCGTCGAGCAGTTCTCGCTGCAGTTGCGCCTGCTGCAGAAGTCCGGAGTGCCGGTGCACGCCGTCACGCACAATGCGATTACCCACGACCAGCACGGCGCGCCGGACCTGATCATCGTGCAGGTGGAAGACCTCACCGCCGAGATCGCAGCGAAGGAAGCGGAGCGCGTGCATCAGGATCGTCTCACGCACGTCGCGCGCCTCACCACGCTCGGCGAAATGACGGCCGGCATTGCGCACGAAATCAACCAGCCGCTCACGGCCATATCGATGTACGCGCAATCAGGCGTCCGCATGCTCGATGCGGGGGTTCCGAAGCCCGAGCGGCTGCGCGAGGCGCTCGAAAAACTGTCGGCCCAATCGCTGCGCGCGGGTGCGGTGATCGACCGCGTGCAACGGCTCGTTCGAAAACAGGAGACCACGTTCGAAACGGTGCGCGTCAACGATCTCATCGGCGACATCCTGCGCCTGGCCGAGAGCGACGCGCGCGTGAACGACATGCAGATTGCGCTCGACCTGGCACGCGATGTCGCCACGATCGACGCGGACCCGATCCAGATCCAGCAGGTGCTGCTGAACCTGATCCGCAACGGCATCGATGCAATGCGCAGCATCGACTGTTGCTACGGCAGCGTCGTCACCATCCGGTCGCTGGCGCTGGCCGGAGATCGCATCGAGGTATCCGTCACCGATCGCGGCACCGGCGTTGCCGACGATCTGGCAGAGAGAATGTTCACGCCATTCACAACGACAAAAGCCAACGGGATGGGAATGGGGCTGTCGATCTGCCGTTCGATCATCGATGCGCACGGCGGCCTGCTCAGCTATCGCAACAACCCCGACCACGGCGCCACCTTCTTCTTTCAGCTCCCAACAGGACACGTCCATGAAACCTGATCAACCCATCGTCCACGTCATCGATGACGACGAGGCGGTGCGCGACTCCATCAGCATGCTGTTCGATACCGTAAACATCGAACACGTGGTGTATGCCTCCGCCACCGACTTCCTGAGTGCTTACCACGACGCCATGAGAGGCTGTCTCGTGCTGGATGTGCGCATGCCGAACATGACCGGACTGCAGCTGCAGGAGGTGCTCAACAAGCGCCGCTCCCGGTTGCCGATCATTTTTATCACCGGCCACGGCGACATTCCGATGGCGGTGGAGGCGATGCGGCGCGGCGCGCTCGATTTCCTGCGCAAGCCCTTCGGCGAAGACGATCTCCTGGCGCGCGTCGGCGACGCGTTGCGCCATGCAACCGAAGTGCGCGACGAACGCAATGCACTTGGCGACATGCAGCGCCACTTCGAAACGCTATCACCGCGTGAGAGGGAAGTGTTCGAACGGATTGCTTCGGGACAGGCGAACAAATTCGTAGCGATCGAACTAGGCATCAGCGAGCGCACGGTCGAGATCCATCGCTCGCAGGTGATGAAAAAGATGGGCGCGCGATCGCTCGCGCAACTCGTACGCATGAAGATCGACCTCGACCGCGAGCCGGCGCATTGAATCTGACGACCGAGATTCCACGCACGTCGGACCTGCGTCGGCTCGCGCGAAACTGCGGCATCGCGCTGATACGCGCCGGCGCGCGGCTAGCCTGCGCCGAATCGTGCACCGGCGGATTGATCGCTTCCACCTGTACCGCCATTTCGGGAAGTTCCGATTGGTTCGAATGTTCGTTCGTGACATATCGACTCGAGGCGAAGCGCCGCATGCTCGATGTTTCGGACGAGACATTGCGACGTTGGGGCGCCGTCAGCGAGCCGACTGCAAAGGAGATGGTCGTCGGCGCGTTGCAGCATTGCGATGCGCGCCTCGCGGTCAGCGTCACCGGGGTCGCCGGCCCCACGGGCGGCGACGTCACGCATCCGGTGGGAACCGTATGGTTCGCGTGGGCGTTACGTACCCCCAACGGTATTCAAGTGGTGCAGACCGCGCATCACGATTTCGAAGGCAACCGCGATCAAATCCGCCGCAGTGCGGTAGGTACCGCGCTCGCCGGCGTGCTCTCCTCACTCGCTTCGGACTGATCGATTCCCTACACTCGCCCGACATCAACGCTGGGGATCCACGATGGCGGCGAGCGACGCACTGCAGGGCTATGAAAAATTCGAGTTCAACGATGGGCGTTGGACGCGTCCGGTCTACCGGCGCGGCACGGGGCCGGCGGTGATCATCATTCACGAAATGCCCGGCATGCATCCGTTGGTAATCCGTTTCGCCGATCACATCGCCGCCGCCGGCATGACTGCCGTGATGCCGAGTCTGTTCGGGGTAGCCGGACGCGAGGTGACGATGGGCCACGCCGTCGGCGTAATGCTCAAAGCCATCTGCGTGCGGCGCGAGTTCAATGTCTGGTCGACGAATCGTTCGAGCCCCATCGTCGATTGGTGTCGCGCGTTGGCGCGCAAGATGCACGCCGAATGCGGCGGCAACGGCGTCGGCGCCGTGGGCATGTGTTTCACCGGCAACTTCGCGCTCGCGATGATGACGGAACCTTCCGTGGTCGCACCGGTGTTGTCGCAACCGTCGTTGCCGTTGCCAGCCGGTCCCGGCGGCGACAAGCGCCGCGGTGCAATCGGTGTATCGGACGACGAGATCGCCTGCGCGAAGCGGCGTTTCAAAGACGAGAACCTGTCGATGATCGGGCTGCGCTTCTTCGGCGATTCATTTGTACCTGACGAACGTTTCGATACGCTGAAGAAAACGTTCGGCGACAGGTTCGAAGCCATCGAGCTGGATCCGAAGGACGCTGCGCCGAATACAGGTATGGCACCACACTCGGTGCTGACACTGCACCTCGTCGACGACGATCCAACCGGGCCTACCAAACGTGCAGAGCAGCGCGTGATCGAATTCTTCAGGCAACGCGTCGGCGCGACCTAACGCTTTTTCGGAGCCGCGCCCGCGTCGTAGCTGGCAACCAACCGCTTCGGCGCGACCATCCGCCACGCGCGCTCGATCAGATCGGGCAGCGCGTCGCGGCGCACCTGATCGAGGCGTATGAGGATCATCGGGTAATCTTTGTAGTGATCGGTCAGATAGAAGGCTTCCGGCGCGGCCTGCAGCAGCATCTGCCGTTCGATGAAGTCGCAACGCAACGCGAGCCCGCCTTCGGCCTCACTGCGCAAGCGCGCCATCACCTTGCCCTTCACTTTGATCGACGGCGTACCGTACGACGCACTGAGTTCAACACCTGGCAGCTTCAATGCAAGCGCACAAACGCGCTCGTACATCTTGGCTGCATCGGTCACGCCGGCGGCGCCGCGCGCACTGCCAGAACGTCACAGCGCGCGCCGTGCAACACCGCGTTCGCCGTAGACCCGAGCAACAATCGCCAACCCTGCCGGCCGTGGCTGCCGACGATGATCAGATCGACACCTTTGTCTTGCGCGAGCCGCAGGATCTGCGTAGGCGCATGACCGCGTTCGAGATATTGCCGCGCCGGCGGCGCCCCGTACCTGCGCCCCACGTCGGCAAGCTGCGTCGTGGCGCGCTTC
>JANLUG010000874.1:0-1666 GCA_031363335.1 Gammaproteobacteria bacterium | reverse complement strand
CCAACCCTCAGTGTGTTGGCCTCCAAGTTAATCATTTAGCCGGCGCGAATGCCAGACGCCGATTCAGCGGACGCTTACGAAGATATTGTCGAACTCGTTCGCAGAAACGTGCGGACTCCTTCATTTCTCGTCAGATACTTTCCGTTGGAACGCGAGAAGCTGGACGAAGCAGCCATGAGGGATGCATTGGATTCACAAGACTCGTCCGGCCTGACCCTTCGGCTCGTGTTGCGTCAATTCATGCATTTTCTCGTTGATCGATGCGGCGAAAATGATCGGCATCGCTATATTCTAGCGGCGAAACAGGTTCAGACGGGATCTCATTTTGGAATCGACGTCGCAAAAGAATACGATGACGACGAGCTGCAGGGATCACGGCCAGAATATCTCATTCCCAATGTTCGGTTAGTTAACGGCACAACCCGCTCTGATACGCGACAACGGCTTATGCTCACGTTCAACACGCCGTTCTACCCCGAGGTACTCGTTGCCAGCAATGTTATGGCCGAAGGCGTGGATCTGCATCTGAATTGTCGATATGTGCTGCATCATGACCTTTGCTGGAATCCCAGTACGCTTGAGCAGCGGACCGGACGCGTCGATCGCATCGGGGCCAAGGCGGAAACGTCGGGGCAGTCAATTCACGTCTACATTCCGTTCATCGCGGAAACGCAGGATGAGAAGATGTATCGCGTTGTGATGGATCGAGAACGATGGTTCAGCGTCGTGATGGGAGAAAAGTACAACGTGGACACGCGGACAACCGACAAACTCTCCAGTCGAGTTCCCTTTCCCGCAGCCGCTGCGGATGAACTGACTTTTAAATTGGGCGTGATGTAGTCGGCCACGGACAATTTGCATCGAACTCAGAGTTTTCGCATTCGTTTTGGCTAATCCGCTTGGTGGCACGGAACTCTGAGCCACTTTCCCTCTTGCTCCGAGGCTTCATGTGCCTCTGTCCATCTTCGTCGAAGACCACCGAGCCTGTGGTACTGGAGATGGTTGCCGATCGGCACACTGCAGGAACGAATTTCACTCCCAGGTTGAATCGGCACGATTTTTCGGGCCTGTACTTTGGGATCTGCAAGAACGATGAGGTCATCGTCCCGTTAATGGAAACCATCTGGTGCGGTAATTTGAACCTTGAGGATTGCACAGGGATCGACCCGGAAGGAGGATGGTTTGAATTGACATGCGTGAGACTTTTCGTCTCGGGCATTTGCAACGAAATGGCGATCTGTCTGTCGTCAGCAGATCATGCACTACTTGCTAAACCGTCGGTCTGAAGCAAGCACCGGTATTAGGCACGACTCTTACATTGCGATAATGGGATATATGGTTTCCCATTAGAACACCAACTTCTACGGAAGTCGCGATTGCGAGTTCTTGTGATTAACTGCACGCACCATATCACCCACGAGTGTTGCCACGCGATGCGTCGTCATGCACCAACGAAGTGAATGCGGCCATCCATTGGTCATAGAAGTCTCCACGGAGGAGCTTTATGATACGTACAACATGCTCGTGCAGGGCCAGCGCGCACTTATGGGTAATCCTGGCAATTTGAGTGGGCTTGCGCTATGAGGGCATGGCTCGTATTTCTTTCTGCGTGATGTCGGAGGGACATTCACGCAGGAGAGTCGAGTCATGGCGACGGTGCGGATTG
>JANLUG010000283.1:0-1534 GCA_031363335.1 Gammaproteobacteria bacterium | reverse complement strand
CGCGGGTATCACGCTGCTGCGCGGCGATCTCAACGGAATCGTCAAGGCGCGGCGCCTGAGTCAGGTCACGATGCGCAACATCCGGCAGAACCTGTTCTTTGCGTTCATCTACAACTCGGCTGGCATCCCGATCGCGGCGGGCGTGTTCTATCCGCTGTTCGGCCTGCTGCTGTCGCCGATCATCGCGGCGGCAGCGATGGCCGCCAGTTCGGTCAGCGTCATCGCGAATGCGTTGCGGTTGCGGCGCGTGAAGTTATGACCTTTCTATGCCGCGCATATCCATGACCCAGGAGTGAACCGAGATGTCCGCGCCGCCGTTGTCGCGTTATACCGTGCTCGACCTGACGATCGCGCGGGCAGGACCCACCGCCGTGCGGCTGCTCGCGGATTGGGGCGCGAACGTCATCAAGATCGAACCGCCCGCCGGGCGCGACGGATCCGGCGGTTCGGTTACCGGCACGCGACACGGTCCTGACGACCAGAACCTGCACCGCAACAAGCGTGGCATCTGCATCGACCTGAAGCACCCTGCGGGTGCTGCGCTGTTTCGCACGTTGGTCGCGCGCGCCGACATCGTCGTCGAGAATTTTCGCGCCGACGTGAAGACGCGGCTCGGCATCGACTACGCACAACTGCGCGACATCAACCCGCGCATCATTCTTGCGAGCATTTCCGGCTTCGGTCAGGACGGACCGTACGGCGACCGGCCCGGCGTCGACCAGATCGTGCAGGGCATGAGCGGCTTGATGTCGATCACCGGCGAACCGGACGGACCGCCCATGCGCGTCGGCATCGCGATCTCCGACACGACGGCCGGGATGTTTCTCGGCCAGGGCATTCTGCTCGCGCTGCTGCATCGTGAGCAGACCGGCGAAGGCCAGTGGGTGCATACGTCTTTACTCGAAGGCATGTTGAGTAAGCTCGACTTTCAGGGCGCGCGTTACACCATGAGCAAGGACGTGCCTGGCAAGCAGGGCAACTTCCACCCCGTGCAGGTACCGATGGGCACATATCCCTCGCAGGATGGTCTCGTCAATGTCGCCGCGAGCACCGGCAAGATGTGGAGGAGCTTTTGTGAGGCGCTCGAAGCAACAGAACTGTTGCGCGATCCGGCGTTTGCAGACGGCCGCTCGCGTACGCGCAACCGCGTGCGCCTGAACGCTGCCGTTGGCGACGTGACGCGGCGGTTCACGACGCAGCAACTCGTCGATCGACTGAACCCGGTCGGCGTGCCGTGCGGGCCGATCTACACCATCGGTGAAGCGTTCGAAGACGTACAGGTGAAACATCTGAAGATGACGCGCCCGGCGCCGCACCGGCAACTCGGCGATATCGAGCTGGTGCGCTCGCCCATCAACATGTCGCTGTTTCCAGCCGCCGAATCGTTTCACCACGCCGGCCCCGATCCGGGTCAGCATACGGAGGAAGTGCTGCGCGAGTTCGGCTTATCCCCGGCCTGAAAAGTCGATCTCATCCATGGCGATAATCCCGGCGCGGCCACGCGCATCCTGACGAAGCTCGCGACACGGCTCGA
>JANLUG010000943.1:0-2423 GCA_031363335.1 Gammaproteobacteria bacterium | reverse complement strand
GTCGCGATGATGTTGATCGAACCCATGATCGACGACGCGCCCATCTTGTGAACGCCGAAGATGAAGAACGTCACCGTGCTCGGCGCGTACGTCGTCGACAGTGGCGCGTAGAACGTCCAGCCGAAGTTCGGGCCGCCGCCTTCCATGAATAGTGTCGAAATCAGCAAGCTGAAGGCGAACGGCAGGATCCAGAACGAAAGATTGTTGAGCCGCGGCAGCGCCATGTCGGGCGCGCCGATCATCATCGGCACCAACCAGTTCGCGAGACCCACCATCGCCGGCATGATCGCGCCGAACACCATGATCAGACCGTGGTTCGTCGTCATCTGGTTGAAGAACGCCGGCTCTACGAATTGCAGACCGGGTTGGAACAGTTCGGCGCGAATGACCAGCGCCATGCATCCGCCGATCATAAACATCGTGAAGCTGAACCACAGGTACAGCGTGCCAATGTCCTTGTGGTTGGTCGTGAACAACCAGCGCGTGATTCCCTTCGCGGGACCGTGGTCGTGGTCGCCGTGTTCGTCGTGATGCTCTATGACTGCGCTCATGTAATAACCCCTACTGCGCCGAAACCAGGTTCAGGACGTCGATCGGTTGGGTGATGTCGTCGGTGTTGTTGCCCCACGAGTGCCGCTCGTAGTGGACAACCGCGGCGATCTCTGCGGCATTCAGTTGCGTACCAAATGCTGCCATCGCCGTTCCGGCCACGCCCTGATAGATGCGATGTACGTGTGTGGCGCGGTCGCCAGTTGCGATCTTGCTGCCCGCCAACGACGGGAAGACCGGAGGAAGGCCTTTTCCATTCGCCTGGTGGCACGCCGAGCAGTTTTTCGTGTAGACCTGCTCGCCCAATGTCATCAACTCTGCTGCCGTGAAGGTCTGGCCCGCCATCTTCTCGCGCTCGGCATAGGCAGTGCGCTCCTTCGCGTACCAGGCGTTATATTCGTCCTCGGGAACGGCGTTCACGACGATCGGCATGAAGCCATGGTCCTTACCGCACAGCTCCGAACACTGGCCACGGTATATGCCCGGCTCGTCGACGAGCGCCCACACGTCATTGAGGATTCCCGGCACTGCGTCGCGCTTGATGCCGAAGTCCGGCACCGAGAATGCGTGGATCACGTCGTTGCCGGTGATCAGGAAGCGGACCTTTTTCTTCGTTGGAATGACGAGGGGCTTGTCGACTTCCAGCAGATAGTACTGACCCTTAGCCGACTTGTTATGGATCTCGTCCTGCGGCGTCGAGAGGCTGCTGAAGAACGACAACGTGCTGTTGTGGTCTTCGTCGAGATACTTGTACTGCCACTTCCACTGGTAGCCCCGCACTTCGACGATGAGGTCTTCCCCGCCGGTGTCGTACATTTTGATCAGCGTTGCGGTGGCGGGTATCGCCATGCCGACCAGAATCAGCAACGGAATGATGGTCCAGAGAATCTCGATGCGGGTGTTCTCGTGGAACTGAGAAGCAATCGCACCTACTGACTTGCGATGCGCATACATCGAGTAGCCCATGGCGCCGAACACAACCACGCCGATGGCGCAGCAGATGTACAAGACGAACATGTGCAGGCCGTACACATCGTGGCTGATGGCCGTCGCGCCCTGTCTCAGATTGAGCTCGTCCGCCCACACGCCACCGGCGCAGCCCGCGATGGAAACCCCCACCAGAACGCGCATAAGAAGATTCATGTTCACCTTGGTACCTTGGTCTTGTATTGCAGACAATCGACGGCGCCCGTCTCGATCGAGCATCCCTTTCGCTATTGCGGCGAACCCCACTGACCCGCTCCGTACCGCAAGACGGTCCGGTATCCACTCAGGGAGATGCGCACCACCTTCGTTTTGGCTCGGGTTCGTGACGACCCTTTGAGCCCGTCGCGGCCTACTCGGATATGCAATCGGGAATTATCAAGCCGCAAGATGCGTCGCAATTATAGCGATAGCGGCGCGGTTTGAAACCTCAACCTGAGCGCAACTGCGCGAATGCGAATTGGTGAAACGACAGTGGCCGAGCGCGGAAACGATCTATTCGACCTTCGCGTTGGAACTACCAGCCATCGGCATCCGGATGACCGACGTGTCGTCGGGTGCGTCCTGCGGCAGCGTTTCGAGGTGACCGCATGCCACGCACCGCTGTACACGCCCGTCAGTAGAGTCTTCGACGACGATTCGATCGACCTTACCGCAACCACGACAACGCGCACCCGCGATGAATCGCGCGCGCTTCATCTGTCGCGCAATCCGCGCAGTACGGCGGCGCTATCGGGCCGCACGCCATTGAAGAGACTGAACGCTTCAGCAGCCTGCTCCACGAGCATCCCCAGACCATCGACCGCGTTTGCCGCGCCCTGCTCGCGAGCCCAATTGCAGAACGGTACTGCGTTGTCGCCATAAACCATGTCGTAAACGAAGCTCCCGGC
>JANLUG010000898.1:0-7750 GCA_031363335.1 Gammaproteobacteria bacterium | reverse complement strand
GCCCCTGACCAAAACCGGCGATCAGAGTTATCTCGTGGAGTGCTACAACGACGCCGACGTGCTGCTCGCGCAGCTCACCGTCGAGTTGCCGTTGGCGTTACCGCCGGTCGATCCGCGCGCGCAGATGGCCGGCGCCGCCACGAAAGCTATGCGTGTGGAGATCCATTGGGATCTGATCGAGGTAGACACGCCGTTCGCCGCCGTCGCGTGGACGCCGAGCGTCGAGGAAAATCGCAAATACACCGACCAGCTGTCGGACGACCTGCCTGTGTATCGGGCCGGCGTAGTGCACCCGCATCTGATCCAGCACTGGTGCAACCAGATGCTCGTGCGACGTTTTATGCTTCCGGCGTGGATACACGTCGGTACGGAGATGACCTTTCGCCGCATTCTGAAGGTGGGCGACGCAGTGGACGTACGCGCGATCCCGATCGAGAAGTGGGAACGCAAAGGCCACGAGTTCATCAAGCTGTATCTCGCGTTTCTGGTGGACGGCACGCCGGCGGTGGAAGCGTTGCACACCGCCATCTACAAAGTGGCGCCGAAGGCCGCATGATGAAGACACCCGTGCTGTGCATCGGCGTGCTCGCATCGCACGAAGGCTCGCTGCTGCAAGCGATTCTCGATGCGTGCACCGACACTCACCTTTGCGCGCGCGTCAGCGTCGTGATCAGCAACAACAGCGATTCCGGTTCGCTGCGGCGCGCGCGCGAAGCGTCGGTTCGAACCGCACATCTGTCGTCGGCAACGCACGCCGACCCCGTCGCACTCGATCGCGCGATCAGCGAAACGCTGCAGCAGGCGAACGTCGACCTGGTGGTGCTCGTCGGCTACATGAAGCGCCTGGGCCCGGCAACGCTCGCGCGGTTCAAGGATCGGATGATCAACACGCATCCATCGCTGCTGCCCAAGTATGGCGGCAGTGGATTCTTCGGCCGCCGCGTGCACGACGCGGTGCTCGCGAACGGCGATACCGAAAGCGGCGCCACCGTGCATTGGGTGACGGGCGACTACGACAGCGGCCCGATCATCGCGCAGGTGCGCGTACCCATAGCCCACGCCGAAACACCAGAAACACTCGAACACAAGGTCAAAGCCGCCGAACGTAAACTGTTGATCGACACACTGCGCTTGTTGGCGGATCGCGCGGTCACGTCATCCATCGCCTCATAGAACATCAACTAGAACTTCAACCAGAACATCAACGGAGTTATTCGCATGCGCATTTCAACACTGCTCAGTTACTCGAACGGCATGAAGGAAGCCGTCAAAGAGGTTCAGGAACTGGAGAAGGCCGGCCTCGATATGGTGTGGGTGCCCGAGGCCTACTCGTTCGACGCACCGAGCGCGATGGGCTACATCGCCGCGAGCACCGAACGCGTCACCATTGCGTCGGGCATTCTGCCGATCTACACGCGCACGCCGTCGCTGCTCGCGATGACGGCCGCCGGTATCGACTACCTGTCCGACGGACGTTGCATGCTCGGCCTCGGTGCGTCCGGCCCGCAGGTGATCGAAGGTTTTCACGGCGTGCCGTACAACGCGCCGACGCAAACCATCCGCGAGATCATCGAGATCTGCCGCATGGTGTGGCGCCGCGAGAAGGTCCAGTACGACGGCAAACACTTCCAGATTCCGCTGCCGCAGAACAAAGGTACCGGCCTCGGCAAACCGTTGAAGCTGATCAACCATCCGGTACGCGATGAGATTCCGATCGCGGTGGCCGCGCTCGGCGCGAAGAGCGTCGAGCTGACGGCCGAACTGGCGGATGCGTGGTTGCCTGCGTTCTATATGGCGGAAGGTGCGGATGCGGTGTGGGGCAAGGCGCTGCGCGCCGGTGCCGCGAAGCGCGACCCGAAGCGCGCGCCTCTCGAGATATTCGCCGGCGGCGGTGTGGCGATTGGCGAAGGTCTCGAGGAGCTGCGCAACCTCGGACGGCCGGGCATGGCGCTTTATATCGGCGGCATGGGTGCGCGCTCGAAGAACTTCTACAACGACACGTTCTCGAAATACGGTTACGAGAAGGACGCGAAGATTATTCAGGACCTGTACCTGGCCGGGAAAAAAGACGCGGCCGAGGCGGCTATTCCGCAGTCGTACATCGACGCGACATCGCTTGTCGGTCCGGAAGGTTTCGTTCGCGACCGACTCGCGGCCTTGAAGGAGGCCGGCGTCAATGCGCTGAACGTCGGCTTCGTCGGCAAGACGCTGAAGGATCGCGTGCGCTACTGCGATTCGCTGCGCAACCTGGTCGATGCGATGTGAGCGAAATCGAACTCAGGCTGCTCGGAAACGGCGATCTCGATCGCTACCGGCGCTTGCGCCTCGAAGCGCTGCGCACCGAGCCGACCGCCTTCGGTTCGAGCTACGAAGTAGAAGCGAGCGCGAAAGCCGACAAGTATCGCGATCGATTGACCGGCTCGCCGGACAACTACGTATTAGGTGCGTGGGACGGCGAGCAACTGACCGGCATCGGCGGATTCGTCCGCGAGACCGCGCCGAAGCGGCAACACATCGGTTCGATCTGGGGCGTGTATGTGACGCTTTCGTTTCGCGGGCGCGGGCTCGGGCGTCGGCTGCTGGCAACGATGGTTGCACGCGCGCGGGACTTGCCGGGACTGGAGCACGTGCTGTTGTCCGTCACCTCGGAGAACGCTGCGGCACTCGCGTTGTATCGGTCGCTTGGCTTTGAGGCGTGGGGAACGGAACCGGCAGCGTTGAAAGTGGACGGGGTCGACTATGACGAGACGCATATGTTGTTGCGTTTCACTGCCGGCTCGCACTGACCAAGACGCCCGCGATCGTCTCAATGCCGCGGCGGTCTTCGTCGTCGAAACGGCCGAACTGCGGACTATCGACGTCGAGTACGCCCAACAATTCTTCGGCGGACATCAACGGCACCACGAGTTCGGAGTTTGACGCACTGTCACATGCGATGTGTCCGTCGAACTCATGCACGTTCGGCACGACGATGCTCTCGCGCCGTTGTGCGGCCGTTCCGCAAACGCCGTTACCCATCGCAATTCGCACGCATGCCGGCTTGCCCTGGAACGGCCCCAAGACGAGTTCGCCGTCTTTGAGCAGATAGAACCCAACCCAGTTGATGTCGGCGAGTTCAGTAGCCAGAAGCGCTGCGGTGTTTGCAAGATTCGCAACCCAGTCATGCTCGCCGCTCAGCAACGCCGTCAGCGAGCGAGCCAGCGCCGCGTACTGATCGCGCTTCGACTCCACTCGTTGCTCAGCCTCCGACACCTACAACCGCTCGAACAGATTCGACCAATCTTGGAGCGCAGATTCCTGACCCTCGACCAGCTGAATCGTGAACTGCGAGTAGCCCGCCGATTCGAGCGTGCGCAGCCGTTCGAGCAGCACATCCTGCGTGCCCGTGAACGAATACGCCTCGATCAGGTCCGCGGTCAGCAGCGGTCGCTCTTCCGGTTTGATGAACATCAGATGGCCGCGATGGTTCATCAGATAACGCGCGTCCGCCGGTTCGTAAGCGTGGTAGGCCTTACGATACTGCTCCAGCGCGGCATTGACTGGGTCCGGCAGAATCCCGGCCATCGAACCTGCTGAGGTCGTCTCCGCCAGATTGTGAAACAACACGGCCACCATCGGCCCTGCTTGCGCGATGGCGCGTGGCGAGTCTGCCGGTTCACCCTTCTGCAACACACAACCGAGCGCGAACTGCGTGCTGTACAACGGTTCCGTTCGACCGGCCTCGTGCCACGCACCGAGCATGTCGTCGAGATCCTTCGCGGCACGCCGCTCATCCGCACCGAAATTCAACCAGCCGGCGCCGAACTTGGCGGTTAGCCGGCGCGCTTTCGGACCGAACGCCGAGACATGCAACGGAATCGGATCGTCGATGTTGATCAGACCGAAATCCGGATTCAGAAATCGAATCGCGTGGGATTCACCTTCGAAGTCCCAATAAATCGTCTCGCCACGCAGCAATGCTTGAACTCGCTGCACATAGGTCTCGAGAGTGGCGAGCGGGATCGCGCCAAGACCCATCGTGCGTCTTCCAGTGAAGCCGGTGCCCACGCCGAAGTCGATGCGTCCCGGTGCAATCTTGTTCAGCGTCGCCAAAGCGTTCGCGGTGACGGGTTCAATGCGGTTCGATGGAATCAGCACGCCGGTGCCGAGACGAATGCGTTGCGTCGTCATCGCCGCTTGTGTCATGCCGATGAAGACATCGGGGTTCAACAGCTGCGTGTCGTAAAACCACGCGTGACTGAAGCCAAGCTCCTCCGCACGTTTGACGGCCTTCCAAGATTCAGTCGATGTCGCTAGCGCAATTCCAAAATCCACAACGCTCTCCTCTCAGTCGAGTTTGCCGGCCATGCCGTCATTCAGCAGCGCCATCGCTTCGCGATGCACACGCGCGTCACCGGATGCGATGACGCGCCCACCCATCGATGCGTTGCCGCCATCCCATGTCGTTACGATGCCGCCGGCGCCGCGAATGATCGGCATGAGCGCTTGTATGTCGTAGGGCTTGAGGCCGGCTTCGACCGCAACGTCGACATACCCCATCGCGAGCATGCAGTACTGGTAACAATCCCCGCCCCAACGCGTGAGTTGCGCGCGGCGACGTAGCACGCGGAAGCCGGCCTGTTCTTCGACGCTTCCGAACACTTGTGGTGAGGTAGACGCGAGCACAGATGCCGCAACGGACGCACAAGGGCGCACCTTCAACGTGCGTTCGACCGCACCGCGGCGATAGTGCGCGGCGTCGTTGGTGCCGGTGAACAGTTCGTCGGTGAACGGCTGATACATCAGGCCGAGTACCGGTGTTGCGCCGTCGAACAATGCGATCAATACGCCCCAATGCACCATGCCGGTGACGAACGCACGAGTGCCGTCGATAGGGTCGATCACCCACGTGAGACCCGCACCGGATTGATGGCCGAGTTCTTCGCCGAAGATGCCGTGCGAGGGGAATCGCTTTTCGATGCCCGCGCGGATGATCGCCTCTGCGGCCTTGTCGGCAATCGTCACGGGATCGTACGTGCCGTCGGTGTTCTTGTTTTCTACCGCCATCACGCTGCGGAAGTGCGGCAGAATCACCGCACCCGCTTCGCGGGCGAACTCGACCGCGGCGGCAAGATAAACACCGCGATCGTGATCGGAAACGGCGACTTTGTCGTGATAGCCGAAGTTCATTCTGATTGTGTTGCCTGGAGTTTCGCCGGACGTGGCGCCGATTATTGCACAGCCGCTGCGCCGCGCCCCGCTGCACGGTTATGATTCGGCGACACTCGAAAAAACGACGGGAGAGACTCGGTGGCCATCAAGACAATCAATCCAAAAGAATCCAAGTATCTGCACGACAATTTCCACTTCTCTCAGGCGGTTCGCTCCGGCGAACTGTTGCTCTGCTCAGGGCAGATCGGCACCACTGCGGACGGCAAGGTGCCCGCCGATCTCGCCGAAGAGTTCGCGAATGCGTGGACCAAAGTCGGCGCGGTGTTGAAGGCAGCCGATGTCGATTTCACCGACGTGCTCGAATACACGACGTACCACGTCGGCCTTCAAGGCACGATGGGCACGTTCATGAAGGTGCGCGATCAGTTCCTCAAAGCGCCGTGGCCGGCATGGACCGCCATCGGCATCACCGAATTGGCGGTTCCCGGCGCGCACGTCGAAATCCGGGTGACGGCTCGCAAACGCAAGTGACGGATTCGTTCTGGCGCGATCCTCCATGGCGCGGCGGCAAAAGCGGCTACCGGATGGGCCTGCGGCCGATCGATCGCAGCATGTGGTTGCCCGACCGCATCAGCGATGCGGAACTCGCGCGCAAGCACAGTCTGCTTAGCGACGCTGCCAGCGGCGTGTTTGCCGAACTGGATGGATCGCGCGCAGGTCAGGTGAAGATTCTCGAAGCGGTGAACGAAGCGCTCGGCACGGCACTTTCGACGGCGGACAACGCTTCGCCATTAGTGACTGCCTCGCTGCGCGTTCCCGACGATCTCTGTGTGATGGAACGCGCCGGCGACGTCTATCGCCTTACGGCGGCGTGCGTTTGTTCCCCTTCGTATTGGCGGCTCGCTGAGAAGATCGGCCGAACGCTCGACGGCATTCACGCGCCGGTGCCGACCCTGAACGAGAAGCTCGCACCCTCGATGACGCAGTTCTTCCAACGGCTGCCACAGGCCGCGATCTTCGAACGGCGCAACTGGTTGATGCATGCCAATCCGGCGCTGTATCAGCCGCATTCCGAAGCGTGGCACGAGGTGACGCCGGACACTGTCGAACAACTCATCGTTCGGTCCGAACGTCAGACGCTGCGTCGACTCGACGCGGAGACGGTGGCATTTACGATCCGCGTCACCTGTCATCCCCTCACTGAAATAGTCAGACACCCGGAAGCCGCACGCGATCTGCTGATCGCCCTCGATGGCCTCGATGCGGAGGAACGCGCCGCCAAAGGTCATCGTTACTTCGCGCCTGCCGTCTCCGATTACCTCCGCTCAGTCATCTAGGAACCCGATCATGATCGACGTCCTCGCCGGCATAGCGCAAATCGATCTGGGATTCACACCGACTCCGCTCGAACCGCTCGATCGACTCTCCGAGGCGCTTGGCGGACCGCGCATCTGGATCAAGCGCGACGACTGCACCGGCCTCGCTACAGGCGGCAACAAAACTCGCAAGCTCGAATTTCTGATGGCCGATGCGCGAGCGCAACGCGCCGATACGGTGATCACGTTCGGCGCCGTCCAGTCCAATCATGCACGTCAGACAGCCGCCGCCTGCGCGAAACTAGGGCTCGAGTGTCATCTGGTTCTCACGCGACGGGTCGCGTGGTGGCATCCGGAATACGAGACTAGCGGCAACGTGCTATTCGATCGACTGCTGGGCGCGCATGTCCATCTGACCGAGCCTGCCAACGTGGAGGTCTTGTCGCGCGAACTGATTGACGAGCTAACGGCCCAAGGCAGGCGCTGCTATACGGTTCCAACCGGTGGCTCGAACGCGATCGGCGCTTTGGGGTATGTACGTTGCGCCAAGGAGATTCTCGACCAGAGCCTCAGCCTCGGCTTTCGACCGGACCTGATCGTGCATGCCACTTCGAGCGGCGGCACTCAAGCGGGCCTGATCACAGGGCTCGTTGCTCAGAACTCCAGTTGCGATGTGCTTGGAATCAACGTCTACGATACTGACCACGCTCGCATCGAGCGCCGGATGACCCGGTTACTCGGCGAAACCATGAGCCACGTGAACCTTACGTCTGACGCTTCAGCGCGGGTGCGCATCGTTCATGACTTCCTCGGCGAGGACTACGGCATCCCTACGCGTCAAACCCTTGACGCCATCGCCACGCTCGCTGCATCCGAAGGCATCCTCACCGATCCCGTGTACTCCGGAAAAGCACTCGGCGGATTCTTCGAGATGATTCGACGCAAGGACCTCGCGGCCTGCAACAACGCCGTCTTCGTCCATACTGGAGGAGCGGCCTCTCTTCCTGTTTACGCAAGCGCCTTCGCACCTGATGGACGGTACGAATAGTGTGACGGAAGTCATACCTTGAGAGGGGGCATGGAGTGGGAGAATGTCTCTCAGCCCCGCGTCAAGCGGCAGTCAACAGGACGTTGAATGAAAGTGTCGCGAGCCAAATTCTCTCTCCTCTCGCTTTCGTGGGTGTGACTCAGTGTTCGAGCGCATCGCATACGCCCTATTCCCCACGCTACTCCTCCAAAACACTCCTTGGTACGCAATGTGGGTGGAGCAAGAGAGGCGCGAG
>JANLUG010000837.1:0-2388 GCA_031363335.1 Gammaproteobacteria bacterium | reverse complement strand
CGCGGCTTGCGGTGCCCGCAAAGCAACGGTTGATCACGTCGTCTGCAAGACCGATCGCCTCGAAGATCTGCGCACCCTTATATGACTGCAGTGTCGAGATGCCCATCTTCGCCATGATCTTCAAGATCCCTTTGGCGGTGGCTTTGCGATAGGCATGGACGACGTCGTCGTCGGTCTTCACATGCGGTGCATCCAGAACGCCGTCGGCGCGCGCCTGCCAGATCGATTCGAAGGCTAGATACGGATTGATCGCGTCCGCGCCGTAGCCGATCAACAAGGCGTGATGATGAACCTCACGCGCTTCGCCGGTTTCTACGATGATGCCGATCCGCGTGCGTGCATGGTTGCGCACGAGGTGATGGTGAACAGCCCCCGTCGCGATCAGCGCGCTGATCGGTATACGATCCGCCGATATCGCGCGGTCGGTCAGCACGACGAGGCTCATGCCGTCGGCGATGGCCTGACTCGCTTCGTTGCAGACGCGATCGAGCGACTCGATCAGACCGGCTTTCCCGGAACCGCGCGGAAACGTGATGTCGATGGTGCGCGACTTCCAGCCGCGGTAGTCGATGCGCTTCAGCGCAGCGACTTCTTCGTTCGTCAGAATCGGATGCGGAATACGCAACCGGTGCGCGTTCTTCTGCGACACCTCGAGCATGTTCGCTTCGGGTCCGATGTAGCACTCGAGCGCCATGATCACTTCTTCGCGAATCGAGTCGATCGCGGGATTCGTGACCTGCGCAAACAGTTGTTTGAAGTAGTCGTAAAGCATGCGCGGCTTTTCGGACATGACCGCGAGCGCGGCGTCATTGCCCATCGAACCGAGCGGATCGCGCAGCTCGCGAACCATCGGCAGCAGCATGAATTGCATGGTTTCCTGCGTGTAGCCGAACGCCTGCATGCGTTGCGTCAGATTCTCGGGGTGCAATCCGTGCGATTCGCCATCAGACGACAGATCGCTGAGTTCGACGCGTTCTTCGTCGAGCCACTTGCGGTATGGATGCGCGCGCGCCCAATCCCCCTTGATCTCTTCGTCGGGGATCATGCGCCCCTGTTCGAAGTCGATCAGGAACATCTTGCCGGGTTGCAGGCGACCTTTCGCCACGACGTGTTCGGGGTCCACGGGCAACACGCCGACTTCCGACGCCATGATGCACATGTTGTCGTCGGTGATGTAGTAACGGCTCGGCCGCAGCCCGTTGCGGTCGAGCACCGCGCCGATGTAGTTGCCGTCGGTGAACACGATCGATGCCGGATCGTCCCACGGCTCCATCATGCAGGAGTGGTATTCGTAGAGCGCACGCTTCTCTTCCGACATCGTCGGATGTTGCTGCCACGCTTCCGGAATCATCATCAGCACGGCTTCCTGCAGCGTGCGCCCCGACATCAGCAGGAATTCCAGCACGTTGTCGAACGTGCCCGAGTCGGAGCAGTCGGCTTCGACGATCGGAAACAGCTTGTTGAGGTCTTCGCCGAACAGGTCCGACTCTGCGACGCCCTCGCGCGCGTTCATCCAGTTCCTGTTGCCGAGCACGGTGTTGATCTCACCGTTGTGGCTCATGAATCGATTCGGCTGCGCGCGGTCCCACGACGGGAACGTATTCGTCGAAAAACGTGAGTGCAGCATGGCGAGGTGCGACTCGTAGTCCATGTCGTCGAGGTCGCGATAGAACGGGAACACCTGGTTCGGCGTCAGCATCCCTTTGTAGACGATCACTTTGCTCGACAGGCTGCAGACGTAGAACAGCTTGCGCTCGACGAGTGACATGTTGCCGCGCAGCAGGTGCGTCGCGTGCTTGCGGATCAGGTAGAGCTTGCGCTCGAACGCGTCGCTCTCGATGTCGCCCGCGGCGCCGATGAACAGTTGCTCGATCGTCGGCATGGCGCGCCGCGCTGCTTTGCCGAGGCCGGCGCCGTCGGGGTCCACCGGTACCTTGCGCCAACCGAGCAGCACCTGGCCTTCGGCCTTGATGCGCTCCTCGATGACCGATTTGCAGTGCTGGCGCTCCTTGATCGCGCGCGGCAGGAAGACGTTGCCGGCGCCATAGCGTCCGGCGTTCGGCAGTTTCTGCTTCAACGCGCGCTTGGCGAACTTCGCGAATAACTTGTGCGGTAGCGCGGTAAGAATGCCCGCGCCGTCGCCGGTGTTCTTTTCGTAACCGACGCCACCGCGATGCACCATGCAGCAATTGATGTGCTCTGCAGCGCGAACGATCTGATTGCGCGCAACACCCTTGATGTCGCAGACGAAGCCGACACCGCAGCTGTCGTGTTCGAATCGGGGATCGTACAGGCCGCGCGCACCCGGCATTCCGAGGGCAAGCTCCTCGTGTAGTGTGCTCGGTCCGCGACTGGTCATTGCGCTTCTCCGTAAAACCGGTTCGGGAC
>JANLUG010000836.1:0-3453 GCA_031363335.1 Gammaproteobacteria bacterium | reverse complement strand
AGAATGAAATTGCGGCGATCCCGCGTCGCTTCGCGCAGTTTGTGCGCGAAGTGTGGTTGTTCCAGCCGCGGCTCGAAGTGCCGCCCGGCAATGGCGTCGGCCAACTGGTCGCGCATCCCCGCTTTCGCGCGGCATACGACTTTCTACTGCTGCGCGCCAGCGTAGGCGAGGTCGAGCAGGAACTCGCCGATTGGTGGACCAACTACCAGGCCGCGGACGACGAACAGCGCACGTCGATGAGCAGCGCGATTGCGCCTGCAAAAGGCAAGCGAAAACGCCGTCGGCGACGTCGCGGCGCTGCTTGATCCACGATCCCCGGTTCTCCATGATGGCGCTTCCCTGACGCCGCGAGCGCTGCTGACTTTCGTCCAATGGCTACGCCCATCGCACATGTCGACGAGGCTGAGCTGCCGCGCTTCGTCGCGGTGGAAGGACCTATCGGCGTCGGCAAGACCACGCTCGCACGTCGCCTGAGCGAGACGTTCCGCTATCCGATTCTGCTCGAACCCGCCGCGGAGAATCCGTTCCTGGATCGCTTCTATCGAGAAGGCGGCAAACACGCGTTACCTACGCAGCTGTTTTTTCTGCTGCATCGCGCGCGACAACTCGCGGAACTCGGCGAAGGACATCTGTTCCATCCGGTGCTCGTCGCCGATTTCCTGATTCAGAAAGATCGTCTGTTCGCCGAGATCACGCTCGACGCGAATGAACTCATCCTCTACAACCAGATCTACAACAAGCTGGCGATCAACGTTCCGACACCCGACCTCGTCGTCTATCTTCAGGCGCCGGCCAGCGTGTTGATGGAGCGCGTGCGCCGGCGCGGCATTCCAGCGGAGCAGCACATCAGTAACGAATATCTCGCAGCGCTGATCGATGCCTACACGCGCTTCTTTCATTTCTATGACGACGCGCCGGTGTTGATCGTCAATGCGTCCGAGGTCGATTTCGTGAACAACGAGGGCCATTACGATCAACTCGTAGCGCGCATCGCGAATATGTCCGGCATGCGCCAATACTTCAACCCGCACCCGACGCTGATATGAGCAGCCAAAACAATCGTTCGCACGTCACGCTGAACACGCTGGCGGACAAGAAGCGCAACGGCGTCAAGTTCGCCGCGCTCACCGCTTACGACGCACTGTTCGCCGAACTGATCAGCACGGCCGGCGTCGAAGTAATTCTCGTCGGCGACTCGCTCGGCATGGTGCTGCAGGGACACGACAGCACGCTACCCGTCACACTCGACGACATGGTCTATCACATGACCTGCGTGCACCGGGGCAACCGCGGCGCGCTGATCATGGCGGACCTGCCGTTCATGAGTTACGCCTCAGAGCGACAGTCGTTGAAGAGCGCGGCGACGTTGATGCGCGCGGGCGCCCACGTCGTGAAACTCGAAGGTGGTGCGTGGCTCGCTGAATCGAGCAGGTTGCTGACCGAACGCGGCATTCCTGTCTGCGCGCACATGGGCCTCACGCCGCAGTCGATCAATCGAATCGGTGGTTATCGTGTGCAAGGGCGCGACCCTGATCAAGCACACGCGATGATCGAAGAGGCCGTGATTCTCGAAGAAGCAGGCGCGAGCATCCTGCTGCTCGAGTGCGTTCCGGTCGAGCTCGCACGACAGATCTCGCAACGGTTGCACATACCCACGATCGGGATAGGCGCCGGACCTCATACCGATGGCCAGATCATGGTGATGCACGACATGCTCGGCATCACGCCGCCGTCGATCAAAGCGCCGAAGTTCATCAAGAACTTCCTGGCCGAGAGCAGCACCGGAATTCCGGGCGCATTCAAAGCGTATGCCGAGGCGGTGCGCGGCGGTGTGTTCCCGGGTCCCGAACACTCCTTCAACTAACGATGGTCACGCTCGAGAAGATCGCCGACGTTCGCGCAGCGCTCGCCGCGCGTCGAGGCAACGCGCGCATCGGGCTCGTGCCGACCATGGGCAACCTGCACGAAGGTCATAACTCGCTCGTACAGACCTGCAAGGCAGCCTGCGACGTCACCGTCGTCAGCGTCTTCGTCAACCCGCTGCAGTTCGGCCCCAACGAAGATTACGATGCGTATCCGCGCACACTGCAGGACGATGCTGCACTGCTCGAACGCAGCGGCGTCGACATTCTGTTTGCACCGAGCGAACTCGAGATGTATCCGAGCGGACGCGAGGGTCAGACGCTCGTCTCAGTTCCAAGTCTTGCGAACATCCTGTGCGGCGAGCATAGACCGGGGCATTTCGACGGCGTCGGTACCGTCGTGCTGAAGCTGTTCAACATCGTGGCGCCATCGCGCGTGTTCTTCGGCGAGAAGGACTACCAGCAACTGACGCTGATCCGAACGATTTGCAGACAGCTCGACCTGCCCATCGAAATCACCGGCGTGCCGACGGTACGCGCGCCCGACGGACTCGCACTGTCGAGCCGCAACCGATATCTCAGCGCCGAGGAGCGCGCGCGGGCACCGTTGATACATCGCACCCTTACGCAGATCACCGCAGCACTCAAAGGCGGCGACAGATCCTTCGACGCGCTCGAACAAAGCGCTGCAGCACAGTTGCGGGCGGCCGGATTCAACGTCGACTACGTGTCCATCCGAGATGCGCGCACGCTCGAGCCACCGCACCGCGCGACTGGCGAATTCGTCGCACTCGCAGCAGCACGGCTCGGCCGGACGCGGTTGATCGACAACGTGCGCGTGCGGGTATGATTTGTCGCCTATCGGGGCATTCAATGCAGGGCGGGAAGTACAGATGACCGAAATCGAGACTCACAAAGTGCCGGCGAACTTCCGCGCAAAAGCGCACATCGATCGCGACAAATACCAGGCGATGTATCGGCAATCGATCGAGACGCCGGATGCCTTCTGGTCGGAACAAGCCGATGCGTTTCTCACCTGGTACCGGCGCTGGGATACGGTCTACGAAGCGGACTTCGTCAACGGACGCTTCGCGTGGTTCAAAGGCGCGCAGCTCAACGCGAGCTACAACTGCATCGATCGACACCTCAAGACGCGCGCCGATCAAACCGCGATCATCTGGGAAAGCGACGACCCTGCCGTCGACTCGCGCATCACCTACCGCGAACTGCACGGCCACGTCTGTCGGCTTGCGAATGCGCTGAAAAATCGCGGCGTAAAGAAAGGCGATCGCGTCTGCATCTACATGCCGATGATCCCAGAGGCCGCCTACGCAATGCTCGCGTGCGCGCGCGTCGGTGCCGTGCACTCGGTGGTGTTCGGCGGATTCTCTCCGCAGTCGTTGAAAGACCGGATTCTCGATTCGGATTGCAGAGTGGTGATCACCGCCGATGAAGGCCTGCGCGGCGGCCGCCCGGTGCCGCTGAAGAAGAACACCGACGAAGCGCTCGCGAGCTGCCCGAATGTCCATACCGTATTGACGGTGAGACGCACCGGCGGCGACGTGCCTTGGAACAACAGCCGCGACGTCAG
>JANLUG010000867.1:0-4555 GCA_031363335.1 Gammaproteobacteria bacterium | reverse complement strand
AGAAACAGCGGCACTACCGAGCCGGACGACCCGAGCACGTTGCCGAATCGCACCATCGAGAATCGCGTGCCCGTGGTGTGTGCCTGCAGCGCCTGCAGCACGAGTTCCGCAAGGCGCTTCGACGCACCCATGACATTCGTGGTGCGCACCGCCTTGTCGGTGGAGATCAGGATGAAATTCGTGACGCCCGCTTCGAGCGCCGCCTCGGCCGCGTACAGCGTGCCGAACGTGTTGTTCTTCAGACCCTGAATGACGTTGCGCTCGACGAGGCTGACGTGTTTATAGGCCGCGGCGTGGTAGACCGTGTCGATCTGGTAGCTCGCAAAGGTCCGGCGCAGCAGCGCTGCGTCGGTAACCGAGCCGAGTACCGCCAGCGTCGGCACTTCGAGCCCGTGACGCTCGATGATGCTGCGCAGCTCGCGATGGATTTCGTACAGGCCGTATTCGTTCTGATCGAGCAGCACGAGCATGCGCGGCGCGCCATGCACGATCTGTCGTGACAGCTCAGAGCCGATGGAGCCGCCGGCACCCGTGACCAGCACGGCATTTCCGCGCACGCACCCATACAACAGGTGCGGCATTGGCGCGACGGCGTCGCGACCCAGCAGATCCTCAACCGCTACGTCGCGCGTATTCGCGACGGTCTGGCCGTCGACGAGGTCGGCCAGGTCCGGAATCAATCTGACGTGGACTGCAAACGGCTCGAGGAATTCGATAATTCGCTTGCGGTCCGCCGCGGCGGTAGACGGCACGGCGACGAGCACTTCGCGCGCTTGCGTATCGTTCAGCAACGCGGGCAATGATCGCGGCGGATAGACGTAGACGCCGTTGATGGTGCGTCGTTGTAACAGTGGGTCGTCGTCGAGAAAGGCGACCGGCACCCGATCGCCCTGTTGCAGCAACGTCCGCGCGAGTTCCACGCCGCTCTTTCCCGCCCCGTAGATCACGACGGGTGCCTTGGCGCGGAAGCGTTGCCCGAGCCAGTTGAAATAGCTGCGCACGCCGAATCGAGTGCCGCCCACGTATGCGAGCGAGAGCAGCCAGAAGATGATCGGAACCGAACGGGGAAACCCAGGCAACGGAGTCATATAGGCGACGAGACTGATCCCGATGGCGGTGATGGTGACGCCCTTCACGACGGCAAGCATCGCGTGATTGCCCATGTATCGGACGACCTGGCGATACAGACCCAGGCGCACGAACACCGGTAGACAGATCACCGCGCTTGCGGCGAACGCCGGCCAGAACTGCGCGACGCTCGGCGAGATCTCGCCCAGGCGCAGCGCCAATGCCGACCACAACGCGACCGGCAGCATCACTGCATCGGTGACGAGCGCGATCAGTTGCTTCTTGCGGCGCGAGAGTTGCTCCACGACTCTGATCATTGCTTCGGACAGTGTCGATTTCACGATGCGGGCACTCCGTCGGCGCGTCCTGCGCGCATTCTCACGCTCGCGATCAGCAGCGGCACGATCGCGGCGCAGAGCCAGGCGAGGCTCCAGCGCGGAACCGTGGCGCAGAGCCACGACAGCGGCAGTAACCAGACAACTGCAAATCCAACGAACATCGACGTGGTCCGTCCGTGACCGAAGCGTTGCGCGCACTTCTGATACAGGTGACTGCGGTGCGCGGAGGTGAATCTCTGACCCGTCGCGATTCTGACACAGAGCGTGTAAGTCGCGTCAAACCAGAATCCGGCGAGCAGTATCAGCGACGCGATCAACGGCATTTGGTGCCGGGCGTCGAGCGTGAGTCCGATGATTCCAACCAGTAATCCCAGCAGACCGCTGCCGACGTCGCCCATGAAGATGCGCGCAGGCGCGCGATTGAACCACAAAAACCCGGCCGCCGATCCGAGCAGAATCCACAACAACTCGCCGGCGAATGCCGCGGGATGGCCGACCAGCAGGACCCCCGCGCAATAGACGATGCACTGACTCGCGGCGATGCCGTCGATCCCGTCCATGAAGTTGTAGAGGTTCACCATCCACAACACGATCAGGAAATCGACACCGACCACCAGCCACGCCGTGTGAATCGAAATCGGCGGCAGAACCAGTGGGATCGCGATCGGTAACGCAGCCAGCGCGACCGCGGCGGCAATGCACTGAATCGGGAGGCGCACGCGCGCGCTCAAGTCGCGCAGATCGTCGACGACACCGAGCACTGCAAGCATTCCACCGCCGCCGAGCACCGCCCAACACAACGGATCCTGGCCGATCCGATAGGCGCACCAGGCGAGCACCGGCAGCGCGATCGCGAGGCCCCCCAACGTCGGCGTTGGGACCGTATGCGAACTGCGCTGATTTGGAATCGCGAGAATGGACCCTCGCACGGCAATCGCGATGGTGACGCGTGCAAGCAATGCCGCCACCACAATCGCGACGGCCGCCTGGATCACCGATGCGTTCGCCACCAAGCGATGACCTCGTCGATCGCGCTCGCTTGCGCGAGTGCAGGAGCCCAACCGAGCGATTGGCGCGTTTCGTCGTCCGCGATGACCAGCGGTTCGAATAGCCGCTGAAACAGCGCTTCACGACCGGTGATCGCCGTGGCCGCGCGCATCAAGCGCCGCGGTACGGGTACCAGACGCGGCGCATGACCAAACGAGCGTGCCATCTGCGTGACGAGTTCACGAACGGAACAATCGCCGTCGTCGCGCGCGTGCAGCACGCGCCAATCGGCCGTGTCGCGCGCAACGATCGTCAGCAGATCGACCAGATTCGAGCGCGCAATCAGGCTGCGCGGCGCATCGGCGCGCCCCAACGGCAACGGCCAGCCGCCGGCGACGGCTGCCAACAGCGTGGCGAAGTTGCCCTTCACGCCCGGACCGTAGACGAGCGGCGGACGGACGATCGTGACGCGCGTGCCGCCCGGTCTCCGCGCGTCTTCCAGGCAACGCTCGGCTTCGAGTTTGGTCTGCGCGTATACGTCCTGCGGGTCCGGTTCGTCGTCGGGATTCAACGGCACTTCGCTGACATCGCCCAGCACCTTGATGCTACTCAGATAAATGAAACGATCGACCGAGTTGCGTTGTGCTGCGGCGAACAACAGCCGAGTCGTGGCGACATTGTCGCGCCGGTACAGCTCATAGCGTTCGAGTTCGGTACCACGATCGTCGCGATGCGCACGGCCCGCGAGGTGATAGGCAACCGACACGCCGTCGAGCCACTCGTCCATGCGGGTCGGGCTCTCGGCCGCGAGGTCTTCGCAGTAAATGAGGCTTGGATCGGAGTAGAAGGCCTCGCCGCGCCCGACGGCGCGCACGCGCCAACCCAGCGAGCGCAGGCGCTCACACAATGCGCTGCCGATGAAGCCGTTGGCTCCCGTGACCAGAGCGAGGTTCATGCTCGTAGCAGCTCGTCGTATATGAGGAAGGTGTCGCGCACGACGTCTTCAATGGAGTAGAGACCCTCGGCGCGTTCACGCGCAGCGCGCCCGAGCCGGCGACGCAACACCGGATCGAGCCCAAGCCTCAGCATCGCGTCCGCCAGAGCGGTGCTGTCGCGCGGCTCTACCAGCAACCCGGTGATTCCATCGCGCACCACTTCGCGACAACCGGGCACGTTCGACGCGATCATCGGCCGGCCGATACCCGACGCCTCGAGCAGCGACTTCGGCAGCCCTTCCCGGTACGACGGCAGGCAGACCACGTGTGAACCACCGAGGATCGCGCGCACGTCGGACCGATGCCCCAGCCATTCCACAACACCCTCGGCATTCCACGCCTTTAGCTCCGCTTCGCTCAACGACGACGGATTGCCGCGATCAACACCGCCCACCAGCTGGAATCGCCAGGTCGGTTGCAGAAGTCGCACGCGGCGCGCCGCCGCCATGAATTCACGGATGCCTTTATCGCTGAGCATCCGCGCAAGCAGCACGAACGTGATCGGATCGGCGGGCTCCGGCATGCACGGAAATTCGTTCAGATCGATGCCGGAGCCGCGAATCAGATACGTCAACTGCTCCGGAATCACCGTGTTCTCGACGAAGCTCTGCAGGTCTTCGCGGTTCTGGAAAATGAACCTCATGTTGTCGTGGCTCAGCGCGATCCGGTACAACAGATTCACGAGGCTGCGAACGACGCGAGCCGTGAAGCCGCGCTGCGTGAAGACGAAGCCCATCCCCGGAATGGCGTTCACAACGGCCGGCACGCGAGCGACGCGAGACGCGAGCGTTCCGTAGATGACAGGTTTGATAGTCACGTGGTGAACGATATCCGGCAGTTCGTCGCGGTAGATGCGCAGCAGCGCCAGAAAAGTTTTCAGGTCGCGCAGCGGATTCAAGCCGCTGCGCGAGAGGTCGAACGAGCGACAGCGGATGCCGAACTCTTCGAGCGCGTTCTCTCCGGTCGATTCGCCGCAGGCAACAACAGCATCGAATCCTCGTGCCTGTGCTTCCTGCGCCAGGCGCAGGCGATGTGACTTGAAAAATCCCGCGTCGTTGACGACGAACAGGACCTTGCGACGGTCGGGGGTCACCAATGATCCGCGGGCCTGACGATATCCTTCAGTGTAGCCCGGCGCGTTCAAAACCGGGGCGGCGGCGTTACGGC
>JANLUG010000851.1:0-1032 GCA_031363335.1 Gammaproteobacteria bacterium | reverse complement strand
CTGGGCAGGCTGACGGGTTCGCCGGTGAATTGTGGACGCGCGGCTGCGCCTAACAGGCAGGCCCAGGCGAGCCACGCGAGCAGCAGCGCAAGGAAGCCGCCGCGGCGTCGTCCGCCGCGGGTGATGGCGGCGGCATCGAAGCGACCTACGTCGGGTACGCGCAACGCGGCGTCCTGGTGCCGGTGCGGACGCATCCGCCAGCGCGCGATCAGCGGCAGCGGCAGCGCTGCAAACGCCCATGGCCAGAGAAAACTGATCATGGCGCCGCACGCCTCTTGACCGCGCGCAGCACATCGCGAGCGGCAGCGTGCAGCGCGTCCGGATCAGGTTGGAAGTCGGGCGTGAATCGTTGATGGCCGAGCGCGGCCCCGGCGCCGTTGGAGAACGCGTCGCTCGCGACGATGCCGTCGAGATAGGTGAGCCATGCGGCGCCGGTCAGCGGCGCGGCATCGAGCCTGCGTGCGCCGTGAATCAGCGCCCGTTTCAATAGATCGTTGACCGCGTCCGCGAACTCGCGCGGCTGCAGTTTTAGAGCGCGGCTCTGCGCCAACAAACGATCCAAGGTGCTGACGGCCAGGCGCAGCGGTCGACCGCGGCGGCGGATGCGATACACCTGAATCGCGAGCGCAACGATCGCCGCGATGGCGCATAGGGCGAGCAGCCACCAGCCTGGAGCCGGCGGCCAGAGTCCCGGCGGTGCCGGCAGATGCAGGTCATGTAGTTGCTTGAGTGCGTCGTCCATCTTCTAGGAGATTCAGTGAACCAGCCGTTCGCCGAGTCGCGCCACTGCCACCTCGTGGGTCGACAGGGTGATGAACTGGCTCCGCGTTGCATGGGACACGGCCTCCAGCGCGCGCGTGTGTGCGAGGAAGTCGTCGCGATACTTCTGCCGGGCACGCGCGTCGGATGTCGAGAGAACACTTCGAGTAGCGCCATCCGTAACGGTGTAGCGATCAGGTGGCGGCAGTTCCTGCTCAAGCGGATCGCTGATGTGGATCAGCGCGACGCTGTTGTGGCGCGCGATGCGTTTCA
>JANLUG010000849.1:0-1208 GCA_031363335.1 Gammaproteobacteria bacterium | reverse complement strand
CTCGCGCTGACTTCTCGCTAGCCTACGACCTCGGCACGTTTGGTCGCGCAGCCTACACACCCACCGAGCCTTACTGTGTGGGTGGGCCGTTCGAGTGGTCGACCACCGAGGATGGTGACGGAAAACCTGAAACCAGCGCGTTCAGCGCGCGGTGGTTTGATGACAGCCAGGTGCCGGGATGCATGACGGACGCGGAGTGCGGGGTAGGCACCATCTGCCGCTGGCACCGCTGCACCGCGCCGTGCGGCAAGGATACGGAGTGCGGGGACGGGGAGCTGTGTGAGGCGGGGGGCTGCGCGATTCCGTCGATCGCCTCGGGCTCCGTCGCGTTCAATGGCCTGGACTCCGCAGTGCTTACGTTCACCGCGACGACTGGGAGTGGTGGGCCAAAGCCCGGCGATATCCTCGGCCGTGCCGACGCGGCCGCGCGGATTACCGCGCCCGACACGATCCCAGTCCACCGCGTCGCCCTCGACCTTGCCGCCGAAGCCGACCCCGGTGCTCAGCATCCACGTCGGGAACGGACCCGGTGCGATCGCGTTGACGAGAATGTGCTGCTTCACGAGGTGCGCCGCGAGCACGCGCGTCAGATGATGCACGGCCGCCTTCGACGGCCCGTATGAAAAGTTGTCGAACACCGGCGTCTTGATGCCGTCGACCGATCCGATGTTGATGACGCGCGCCGGATCCTCGTGGCTCGCCGCCTTGCGCAGCAGCGGCAGCAGCTTCTGCGTGAGAAAGAACACGCCCTTCACGTTCGTGTTCATCACCTTGTCCCAACCGCTTTCCGGAAACTCATCGAGCGGCGCGCCCCACGCGACACCGGCATTGTTGACGAGGATATCCAGACGCTCTTCGCGCGCGGCGAGTTCAGCCGCCACGGCTTCGATTCCGGCGAGCTGCGACAAATCACCCGGCAGCGCGATGCAGGTTCCGCCGAACGTCTGGCTCAAGCGGGCCGCTGTCGCTTCGCACGCCGCGGCCTTGCGCGAACTGATGTACACCTTCGCCCCGTTGGCCACGAAGCCGGCGGCAATCATTTCACCGATGCCGCGCGAGCCGCCCGTCACCAACGCAGTCTTACCTTCGATCGAAAACAGATTCTTCAACATCGACGCTCCTATTTGTTCCTGCAACTAAAGACTAAGCGGCAACACGTCACACGAACAGGCAAGTCGCGCGCAGTTCGATGCTGCGGCGGCTAGGCT
>JANLUG010000819.1:0-1033 GCA_031363335.1 Gammaproteobacteria bacterium | reverse complement strand
GCGAGCGGGAGATTCCGAAGGCGATTGTTCTAAGTCATCCGATCGATGACGCGGCTCTGATCGAAGATGCGTTGCGCGAACAGGCGGGCCATCGTGTCGAAATCACGTCCGGCGTTCGCAGCCAGCGCGCGCGCTGGCTCGATATGGCACAACAAAACGCACAGCTATCGATCGAGTCATATCTCGCCGACAAGCAGAACGTACTCGCGCGATTCGTCGATTTGCAGGAGGCGCTCGGGCTCGAAGATCTGCCGGAACGACTCGAATGCTTTGACATCAGTCATTCGAGCGGCGAGGCGACCGTGGCGTCATGCGTCGTGTTCGACAGCAACGGACCGCTGAAATCCGACTACCGACGTTTCAACATCGACGGCATCGCCGCGGGCGACGACTACGGCGCGATGAACCAGGCACTACGACGTCGTTACGAGCGCCTCAAGTCCGGCGACGGGGTGCTGCCGGATCTGCTGGTCATCGACGGTGGACCCGGCCAACTGAATCAGGCGCGCGCGGTCCTTGCAGATCTCCAAGTCGAGGGTGTTCAGATCCTCGGTATCGCGAAGGGCACCACGCGCAAACCCGGACTAGAGACCATCTATCTGGCGGAGCAGGGCGAGGTGCCGATTCCGCCGAACAGCGGTGCGATGCATCTGTTGCAGCACATCCGCGACGAGGCACACCGATTCGCGATCACGGGCCATCGATTGCGGCGCGGCAAAGCCCGACGTCAATCCGAGCTCGACGGCATCGCCGGGGTGGGGCCAAAGCGGCGTCGCGAGCTCTTGAGGCACTTCGGCAGCGTCGCCGCTTTGCGGGGCGCGAGCCGCGAAGAGATCGCGAAAGTACCGGGCGTCAGCCGGCGTCTGGCGGAAGAGATCTACGCGACATTGCACGTCGAGTGACTCAAGCCAGTTAGAATGTTCGTCCGCTTCTCGTCCGCATGCGCATGAACACGCCGATCCTCGTTACCGTCCTGCGCATGGCCCTGATTCCGGTCTTCGTCGCGGTCTATGTCTGGCATGGCGAATGGACG
>JANLUG010000831.1:0-6588 GCA_031363335.1 Gammaproteobacteria bacterium | reverse complement strand
CCGGCAAAACCCAGCGTCATCGACACGTATCCGTCCTTCGACGGCCAGATCAACGGAATGGCGCCGCCGCCGACATTGCCGGCGCGGCCGAATCGCGACGCACCGACGTAAGCGGTGAGCAGTGAATACGACGCGGCGAGGTTGCACGCCTGCTGTGCTGCGATGTCGACGTGCTGGCCGAGACCCGTTCGATCGGCACTGCGCAGCGCAAGCAACGCCGCGCCCGCGGCGGCGACGCCGGCGTGCGACCACGCGGTGATCGCGCCGGTGCGCAGCGGAATGCTGTCGTTGTAGCCGGTGACGGCCATCGAACCGGATGCGGCTTGAACGATCAGGTCAGTTGCGACGTAGTCGCGCTTCGGGCCAAAGCTTCCGAACGCGGTGATCGATACGCGCACGAGTCTGGGGTGTGCAGCGGGCAAACGCGTTAGATCGACACCGTTGTCGATGACGAGATCAGCTTGCGCGACGAGCGCATCGAACCGTAGGCGATCGTCCGCCGATTCGAAATCGATCACAACGCTCGCGCAATTGCGCGCGTAGACCTGCCACATCAGTTCGCCTGGTTTCGCCGAACGCATCGGCGATCCGCCCGGCGGCTCTACGCGCACCACCTGTGCGCCGAGGTCGGCGAGCAGCTGGCCGCACAGAGCGCCGCGTTCGTCGCTTAGATCGAGAACCCGGTAGTCAGATAGCACGAGCGTCTCCGGTTAGTGAGTGGCCGAGGCGTATTCGGCCGCGATGCGATCGACGAGGTCGGCAACGTCGGGAATGTCGTTCACCTGCGCGACCGTGTGCCCGGCGGACCAGACGTCTTTCCAGCGCTTCGGCGCGTTGGCCGAAATGCCGCCCGCGCCGGCATCGAGCGAGCCGACGCCCGACGCATCCATTCCCGCCAGTTCGACGGAGGGGCGCAGCAGATTCGTCTCGAGACCGGTGAGCGCGCGCGACAGCACGATGTCGTCGAGCGACGACGTCACCAGCATGTTTTTGTATCCGGGCGCCGCGAGGCTCTGCTTCGTAGCAATGAAGCGGGTGCCCATGTAGGCGAGATCGCAGCCGAGCACGATGGCCGCCCGCAGCGCGATGCCGTCGGCGACGCCGCCCGCGAGCACGACCGACCCGTCGAATACCGAACGCACCGCGCGAACGAATGCCAACGGATTCGCCCAGCCGGTTTGTCCGCCGGCGCCCGCCGTCAGCAGGATCAAACCATCTACGCCGACCTGCAGCGCGCGCTCGACATGCCGCATCGACGCGACGTCGGCAAACACCAGTCCGCCCGCGGCATGGATCGTATCCATGACGGGCGCCGGACTGCCGACGCTGGTGATCACCATGCCCGGCGCGTATTTCTCGACGAGCTTCATGTCTTCGTGTAGGCGCGTGTTCGTCTTGTGGACGATGAGGTTCGGTGCATACGGCGCGTGCCCCTCGGTCTCTTCCTGCATGCGCGCGAGCCAGCGGTCGAGTTCGTCGACCGTGCGACAGTTCTTCGTCGGGAACGATCCGATCACGCCGGCGCGACACGCTTCGATGACCAGATCCGGGCCGGATACGAGCAGCATCGGCGCCGCGATCAGCGGCAGCCGCAGGCGTTGACTGATCGATGTAGGCAGCGGCATCAGTTCATCGCCCTTTCCAGACGGCGTCGCGCTTCTCGGCGAATGCGCGCAGCCCTTCCTGCAGATCTTCCGACTGCATCACCGCGCGCGAGGGTTCCTGCTGTTTTTTCCAGCCGTCGGCATCGCTCCACATTTCGGCCGCGGAACGGAACGCGATTTCCTTGGCGGCCTTTACTGCGACCGGACTGTTGCGCGCGATGATGCGCGCCATCTCGAGCGCGCCTTCGAGCGCCTTGCCCGGTGCAACGACCTTGTTGACCAGACCGTGCGCGTACATCTCTGCCGCGGTCTTCGTCTCACCGGTCAGAATCATTTCCATCGCGACGTGATACGGCACGCGGCGCGGCAGGCGGAAGCAGCCGCCACCGATGGCAAGCAAACCGCGCTTCGCTTCGGCGAGACCGAACACGGACGTTTCGGTCGCCACGATCAGATCGCACGACAACGTCAACTCCATGCCACCCGCGAGCGCCTGGCCGTCGATGGCTGCGATGATCGGCTTCTTCGGCGGCATTCCCATGATGCCGAAGCCGCCGCGTTTTTTTGCGGCGCCCATGTCGCCGGTGCGCGCGGCTTTCAGATCCTGGCCGGCCGAGAACGTCGGGCCGTTGCCTTTGATGATGGCGACCCACAGCGCGGTGTCGTCTTCGTATCGGTCGATCAAGCCTTCGAGTTGCGCGGCCATCGCGCCGTTGAATGCGTTGCGCGCTTCGGGCCTGTCGATGGTGATCACGAAGATATGGTCGTCGATCACTTCGTCTTTGAAGTAGTCTCTCTGCTCGGTCATTGTCGTTCCCCCCCCCCTCGATTGTTCTGTTGGTTACATGCCGAAGTCGTAGCCGCCGTTCACAGGGTACGTCTGTCCGGTCACCCAGCTCGCCGCGTCAGATGACAGAAACAGCACCATGTTCGCGACGTCGGACGGTTCGCCGAAGCGGCGAATCACGTAGTTCGAAAGCGCCCGCTTGGCGAAGTCGGCGTTATCCATTGCGCGCGACGTGGCCGGCGTGCGCGTTGCTGAAATGGCGACGCAGTTGACGCGCACGCCGTGCCTGCCGGCGGATTTTGCGAGCGCGCGCGAGAAACCCGCAGCGCCCGCCTTTGCGGCGCTATACACCTCGAGCCGCGGTTCGCCGACGCGACCGGCATCCGAGATGATCGTGACGATGCTGCCGCGCTTGCCCTCGATCATCTTCGGCAACACCAGGCGTGAGGCATTCAGCACGCCGAGCAGATTGACGCCGAGCCACGGCGTCCACTGTTCCGGCGCCTGCTCCCAGAATTCGCCGCGGCCGACTTTGGCCGGATCAGCGCCCGCGTTGCCGGCGTTGTTCACGAGCAGTTGCACGTCCAGCGGCTCGAGCTTCGCTTGCATGGCGCCAAAGTCGGAGACGTCGCAGGCGACCGCTTCGGCGCGGCCGCCTGCCGCTTTGATCTCTTCGACCACACCGTTGGCGCGTTCGGCCGAGAAATCGTTGACGTACACGGTGCCCGCGTTGTGCGCGGCGAAGTGCAGCGCGACCTGCCGGCCGACGCCTTGGCCGGCGCCGGTGATCAACGCCTTTTCGCCTTTGAGATCCAGGATATTCATCGGCCTTCCTCCAGTTTGAGTTCGAACCGCAGCGATTCGATGAGTTTGTTGTTGAGTGCGGTGAAATCGACACCATCGGGATCGATCAACCACAGCAGCGTGGCGCCACGAATCCGGGAGAGCACCTCGGCGGCGAGCGCGCGCGGCTTTACTTTCGGATTCGCGAGGCCGTGCCGCTGTGCCTTCGCAATGCTCGAAGCGATGGCTGCCATGAATGTGCGGTTGTGCTGCGCGAACAACTCCGCCTTGTCGCGCAGCGGCCCTAACGACTCGGCCATCAACACGTACAGCGCGCGCGACCAGACGTTGCCGTCGGCGATCAGCCCGACGTAACGTTCGATCATCTCGACGATCGAGTTATCTTCGCCCCGCTCGATGACCATGCTCGTATTGCGGCGGATCTCCTTCAGCAGCGCCTCAATGACGCCGGGCTTTGAGCCGAACTTGCGAGCGACGAGCGCGGCGCTGAAGCCGGCGCGCGTGCCGATCTGTTCCATGGTCGTGTTCACGTACCCTTGTTCGCTGAAGAGTTCCGCCGCAGCTAGCAGAATGCGGTGTTCGGATTCGGCGCGGCGTTGCGCTTGGGTGCGACGTTCGACGACTCTTACGGTTTGGCTCATGGCTTCTTTCATGACTTCCTTCGAGGCAGCGTGGAAGAAAGTAATTGATCATTCACTATGTGGGACTCTAGGCTCGCGGTCGCATTCGAGTCAACGACGATTTCCACTCGACGATCGCTTCACTGGGGAAAGAGATGAGCGAAGAATTGAGTCATCCGGATCTCTATCAACGGCGTGGCGACACTGTCGAATTGTTGGGGATGAAATGCGCTCGCTGCGGCTATGTCGCGTTTCCGCGGCAACGCTACGGTTGCGAGAAGTGCGGCGCCGCGAGTGCAGCGCTACAGGATGTCGAGTTGAGTTCGAATGGCACGCTCGCGTCATACGCAATGGTGCACATGCATCAGGCGAAGACGATCGCGGCGCCGTTCGTCATCGGCGAAGTGACGCTCGACGCCGGGCCGACTGTGCGCACGACCATGGTCGAAGCGGATGACGCGGCAATGCGGATCGGCGCGCGTGTGGCGGGTCGTTTGCATCCGGCGCCGGCAGCTGCGGATGCACCCGCGCAGAAACTCGAGCTGCGCTTTTCGTTGACGGGAGCGCAGTCATGATCAAGCCGCTGTCGGCGTTTCGTCCGGCTTATGTCGTCGGTATCGGCATGCATCAGTATCAGCGCATGACGGAGACGCCGTATCCGGTGCTCGGTCTAGCCGCGGTTCGTGAAGCGCTGGCTGACGCCCATATCGATTGGCCGGCGGTCGAGTCCGTCTATCACGGCACCGCGCTGCTCGGCATGGCGTCCACACGCGCGATGTTGCGGCACCTGGGCGGCACCGGCATCCCGATGCAGCAGGTCGAGAACGCGTCCGCATCCGGATCGACCGCGTTCCGGCTCGCCGCGCTCGAAGTGGCGACCGGCGTATGCGACGTGGCGCTCGCGGTCGGCGTCGACAAGCCGAGCGCGCGTCCGCTGGCCGGATCGCAGACCGGCATTCGCGGCATTGAGGGCGGCCGCATCGCGCCGTTCACGCATTTTGCGTTGCTGGCGCAGCGTTACATGGAACGGCACGACGCGACGCCCGAGGATTTCGCGCGCGTCGCGGTGAAGAACCACGGCAACGGCGCCCATAATCCTTACGCGCAGCGCCAGCACGCGCGTTCGCTGATCGATGTGCTCAACGATCCGCCGATCTCCGGCCCGCTGACGCGGCTGCAATGCTGCCCGGTCGGCGAGGGTGCCGCGGCGGTGATCGTGGCGTCGGAAGATGCGATCGCGCGGCTCGGCATCGATCGCAAACGCTGCGTGCGCGTGCTGTCGTCGGCGCAACGCACCGAACTGGTGTATGCGGAATCGTCGAACTTCGATGCGGAACTGACGCGGCAGACCACCGCGCAGGCAATTGCGGACGCCGGCATCAAACCCACGGATCTCGACGTGATCGAGTTGCACGATGCGTTCTCTGTGGAGGAGATCTTCTATCTGGAGGCGATGGGCATAGCGGCTAACGGCGAGGCGCCGGCGATGCTGCGCAGCGGTGCGTTCGACATCGGCGGCGATGTTGCCGTCAGCCCCTCAGGCGGGTTGTTGGCGATGGGTCACCCGATTGGCCCCACCGGAATCGGTCAGGTCGCCGAAATCACGCGACAACTGCGCGGCGAAGCCGGCGTGCGGCAGCACGCCAACGCGCGACTGGGGCTCGCGCACATGGTTGGGGTCGGCGCGGTGTGCGTCGTGCACGTGCTGGGTGAGCCATGATGCTGCGCCGACATCCTCGAGTCGCGGTTGCGTTGGCGACGTTGTTTTGCCTGGTGGCGTGGGTCGCGCTGGTCGTCGCAGGCGGAGTTTTCGGTTGGTGGCACCGGGCCATCGCGCCGCCGGGAGATACCACGGCGTTCATGAGCGCGGCGAAGCAGCTGATCGAGTCGCGCAATCACGGCAACGTCGCGTTCCGGTTGATCGAACACGGTTTGCCGAACGACGCCTATTTCGTATCGATCGGCGAACCGGTCGGGCCCGACACGCTGTTCCAGGTCGCATCGCTCAGCAAGTGGGTGACAGCCTGGGCCGTCATGACGCTGGTCGAGTCCGGAAAAGTCGACCTCGATGCGCCGGTGTCGCGCTATCTCACACGCTGGCAGTTGCCGCCGAGTGAGTTCGACAACGACGGCGTGACCGTACGCCGTCTCCTCAGCCACACCGCGGGTCTGACGGATGGACTCGGTTTTGCCGGATTTCCACCCGGTGTGGAACTGCCGAGCCTCGAAGAAAACCTGAACCATCCCGATGCATCGGCCGGTCACGAAGGCGTGATTCGGGTCGGTACTCAGCCGGGGTCGCAATGGCAGTATTCGGGCGGCGGCTATCTGATTCTGCAACTGCTGATCGAAGAGGTCACCGGCGAACCGTTCGAGGACTACCTGCATCGCGCCATCTTCGGGCCGTTGGGCATGGAGCGGTCCGCGTTTACCGTCGACGCTGCCACGCCCGACGTGGCGACGTTCTACGACAAGACCGGTGCGAAGGCGATTCACTATCGCTTCAGAGCGAAATCCGCCGCGTCGCTATACACGAACGTGACCGACATGACCCGCTTCGTTCAGGCGCACTTCGAAGGGGGCGCGGGCGCGCCGGCCGGGCGGGGCGTGTTGAAACCCGAAACGCTGCGGCTGATGCGGCAACCGGAAGCGAAGCTGTACGGCGTCGACATCTGGGGGCTGGGCGTCATCCTTTTTGCACCCGTCGGCAACGATTTCATCGTCGGTCACGACGGTAACAACGACCCGGCGATCAATACATCCGTTCGGTTGA
>JANLUG010000829.1:0-2207 GCA_031363335.1 Gammaproteobacteria bacterium | reverse complement strand
CGCAATCGCGCCGTCCGGCACCCAGCCGCGGTGTTTCTGCACGACCTTCAGCGCTTCGATGCTTGCCGCACGCGAATCGGGGTAGTGGCTGATCTCGTGTTCGATCTCGTGGCGTTCAGCCTCGCTCAATTCGAACGGCGGCGAACGCGGATCGACGATCTTCAGAACGGTCTCGGTCATCGGTCGACGTCCGACATTACAAAGTCGATGGAGGCGATGTATGCGATCAGGTCGGGCACCATCTGGCCGCGAATCACGCTCGGAATCTGTTGCAGATGCGCGAAGCTCGGCGTGCGCAACCGCGTGCGATAGCTCATTGAGCTTGCATCGCTGGTCATGAAATACCCGGCGATTCCCTTGGTTGCCTCGATCATCTGTCCGGTCTCACCCGCAGGCATCACCGGCCCCCACGACACGTCGATGAAGTGTGTGATCAACGTTTCGATGTCTTTTAGCGTGCGGTCTTTCGGCGGCGGACATGTGAGCGGATGGTCGGCCTTGTACGGCCCCGACGGCATGTTGTTCAGGCACTGCTCGATGATGCGCAGCGACTGGTGCATTTCCTCTTCGCGCACCAGCGTGCGGTCGTAGACGTCGCCGCGGCTGCCGGTCGGTATTTCGAAATCGAAGTTCTCGTAGCCGGAGTAGGGGCGTGCTTTGCGCAGGTCGTAGGCGCAACCGGTGGCGCGCAGTCCCGCGCCGGTGATTCCCCACTCGAGTGCGTCGGCCGTGTTGTAGGCGGCGACGTCGCGCGAGCGCGCGACCACGATCGAGTTCTTCAGGATCGACTTGCGATAGTCGCGCAGCCGCTTCGGCATCCAGTCGAGGAAGTCGCGCACCAACTTTTCCCAGCCGACCGGCAAATCGTGCGCGACGCCGCCGATGCGGAACCACGCCGGGTGCATACGGAAGCCGGTGATCGCCTCGATGACGTCGTAGCCTTTCTGCCGATCCACGAACGTGATGAACACCGGCGTCATCGCGCCGACGTCCTGGAAGAAGGTGCCGTAGTAGAGCAGGTGCGACAGGATCCGGAAGATCTCGCACAGCATCACGCGGATGACCTTCACGCGATCGGGCACTTCGATGCCGGCGAGTTTTTCCAGCGCCAGCACATACGGCAGGTTGTTCATCACGCCGCCGAGATAGTCGACGCGATCGGTGTACGGAATGTAGCTGTGCCACGATTGCCGCTCGCCCATCTTCTCGGCGCCGCGGTGGTGGTAGCCGATGTCGGGCACACAATCGACGATTTCTTCGCCGTCGAGCTGCAGCACGATGCGGAACGCGCCGTGCGCAGACGGGTGGTTCGGGCCGAGGTTCAGGAACATGTAGTCGTGATCTTCGGTGGCGCGACGCATGCCCCACTCTTCGGGCTGAAAGCGCAGCGCTTCCTGCTCCTGATCCTGCCGCAACGCATCGAGCTGGAACGGATCGAACTCGGTGGCGCGCGCCGGGTATTCCTTGCGCAGCGGATGACCTTTCCACGTCGGCGGCAACAGGATGCGCCGCATGTGCGGGTGACCGTCGAACGTGATGCCGAACAGATCCCACACTTCGCGCTCGTACCAGTTCGCATTCACGAAGATCGGCACGATCGACTTGATCGACGGGAACTCGCCGCGTAGCGCCACCTTGATGCGCACGTCTTCGTTGCGTTCGATCGACAGCAGGTGGTAGATCACGGTGAAGTCGGCGGCCGGCAGCCCGTAGCGGTGCTTGCGAACGCGCTCGTCCATGGCCGTTAGATCGAACAGCATCCGATAGGGCTGTGTGACCTCGCTCTTCAGATAGTGGAGTACTTCGTGCACCCGGGCAGCGGGCACCCATAGCGTCGGCACGCGATCGGCGGTGTCTTGCGTCGTGAAGCCCGCGTCACCAAAGCGCGCGAACAGATCGCGGAGAACCGGCTGCGTCGGCAGGGCTGGTGCGGGAACTGCGCTCACACGGCATCCGGACTGCGCAGCGTGGTCTGCGCCTGACGCTCAACCAGTTTGATGTCGCGCTGTGACGGCATGTTGGGTCGATAGATACCCTGATCACCCACCATCCACGACAGCGGCCGTTGTTCGTGGCCGATGGAATCCTGCAGCAACATCAGACCCTGCAGGAAAGCCTCCGGACGCGGCGGGCAGCCGGGGATGTACAGATCGACCGGAAGAAATTTGTCGACGCCCTGAACCACCGAATAGATGTCGTACATGCCG
>JANLUG010000779.1:0-2010 GCA_031363335.1 Gammaproteobacteria bacterium | reverse complement strand
GCCGTCAGATTTACAGTCTGATCCCTTTGACCGCTCGGGAACCCCTCCGAGCAAGGACGCGCGATTCTGCCCGCGACCCCAACGCATGTCAACGACACGGGGCGCGTTATCCCTGTAAATGCAAGCACTTACGCTATCGTTTGACACTTCATTACCCGCGCTTGGTGCCGCCACAAGGAGTTGAACCCTGGACCCTCTCATTACAAATGAGTTGCTCTACCAACTGAGCTATGGCGGCGGAAATGGGGGCGGGATTCTAAAGAATGCATCGCGGCTTCGCAATCGCGGCGCGCTGATTCATCGTCAATCTTCTCGCGTAGCCGCAACGATTGTTGCTCACGGCAGTGCGAGCGCGAGTCCATCAAGAACCAGATCCGCCCGAACTTCCACCGGTGAGTGAATCAGCGGCGCGATCACGTTCGCATCGCCGCCGCACAGGTAAACATGAGGAGCGCGTTCGCATGTCGCTGTGAACCGCTCGATCGAACCGTTGGCAAAGTCTGCGAGCATCGACACCACACCACGACGCACGGCATCGGGTGTGTTGGCCCCTGGACCCACGTGATCGATGACCGCCTCGAAGGCCACATGAACATCTGCGGTGCGGCGGAACAATGCATCCGTCATCAGACGAAGCCCAGGCACTATGAAGCCCCCTTCGTGAGTCCCATCGTCGCGCACGAAGTCGATCGTGGCCGCGGTGCCAAGATCGATGACGACGAATGGCCCATCCGACAACGCTCGAGCCGCAAGCATCACCATCCAGCGGTCCACCCCTAGACGCGTAGGGTCTTCGTACCCGCATATGACTCCGGCCGCAGCAACGCTCGTCCGTACGAACTCCGGAGTGCATTCGAAATGTGACTCGAGAAATTTGGCCAGTTCACGGCTTCGATCCAGCGACGCAACGCTCGACACGCGAAGACGACCAGGGCGTGCGTTTGGCCATTGACTTGGAACGAGCGTGTCGGCCTGGCTGATGAATCCACGCGCTTCACCATCGGGTCCACGCAAGCGCCACTTGCTTCGGCTGTTACCGACGTCGAGATCCAGAGTCGTCAGACTATTTGGGCGCTTTCTCGGCACGTAGAGAAACCTCGCCCCCGCTGAAGTATCGAGTTCCGGAATCTGTCTCGAGAATCAACTCGCCGCCGTCCGTTACGCCGCGCGCGATCCCCTCTATGGATTCGTTTAATCCAATCACGTGAACGTGTCGATTCTGATGAGCGTGCAAACGTTCCCAGTCGGGTCGCATTGTCGAGAACCCGCGCGCTTCAAATCGCGACGTCAGATCATGCACACAGTTGATCAATTCCGCAGCAAGGACGTTCCGCGACAATTCCTGCCGCCCGGTGAGGACATCCCCAACAGGCAAACCAAGTCGAGTACTTACCTCAGAACCAGAGCCCATGTTGACTCCTATTCCGATCACGACCGTCAGTGGAATCGCAATCCCGGTCAACTCGATCAAGATGCCGCCGACCTTCACTCCACTCAACAGAATGTCGTTCGGCCACTTCAGCGCCACACCTTCGACGCCCAATCGATCCATCGCCTTAGCTACAGCGAGCCCAACAACCAAACTGAGCGGCGCTATCTCTGAAATGGGAACGGATATTTGCTTGCCTAGCGACAAGGCAATGTTGCTGCCCGCGGGAGTAAGCCAAGTTCTACCGCGTCGCCCGCGGCCATTGGTTTGCCGTTCCGCGATGCTGCCAACTCCATCGATTGACTCCGCTGCAGCACGCGTCATCAGATGGGAGTTAGTGGAATCGATTTCTGCATGGGTTCGAAGCTCGCGCACCCAACCTCGAGTGTCTTGCGACAGACGCGACAGGATCAGTTCGCGGTCTAGCGGTTGATACTCCGGCGCGGTCAATGCTCAGCCCAAGCAAGATCGTTCAGTGAACTATACCTCACACGCTTTTTCTGGCGCACAAATGACAAGGCCCACCAATTGGTGGGCCTTGTGCATTTAGAAGCCTGACGATGTCCTACTCTCACATGGGG
>JANLUG010000760.1:0-1525 GCA_031363335.1 Gammaproteobacteria bacterium | reverse complement strand
CACCGATGCGGACGCGGTCGATTCATCGTCACGCTGGCAACGCCGCGTCGAGACCTCGCTCATCGATCTGCACGCGTGACGGTTTCCTGGCGCGCGCCGCTGTGTGCGCGTCAGGCAAACCTGAATATCTCTTCTACACTTCCTTTCAAGGTGCCAATCCGTTGACGTTGTGACGGCCTGGCGGTTGAAAACCTGACAGGAAGTCGACATGGCTGCGTTGCCAAAAACAGGGCCAAAAACAGAGCCGAAAACAGAGCCGAAAACGCCGAAGGACGAGGCTGCACCGGAGTCGGAACCGGCCGCCGTCGAGGCGGGTACCGGCAGCAAGGGTCGCGGCAAGCTGCTGATCATCGGTGGCATCGTGCTGGCGGTTCTCGGGATCGGCGCGGGTGCCGCGTTCTACTTCCTGCGGGCCGCTCCCACTGAGGCAGCTGCGGATGAGACAGCCGCCGCAACGCCGGCGCACGCGGTGGCGATCTATCTGAATCTGCGCCCCGACTTCATCGTCAATTCCACTGCCGTCGGGCAGCGCCGGTATCTACAGACCAACGTTGTGGTAATGGCGCGCGATCAACTCGTGATCGATGCCGTCAACACCCATGCGCCGGTCATTCGCAGCGCGATCATCAACCTGCTCGCCGACCAGGACTTCATGGTTCTGCAGACCGACGCAGGCAAACAAGCGCTGCGCGAACAGATGCGCACCGCCATCGACACCACCTTGAAGAAAGAAGCCAACCTCAGCGGCGTCGAGTCCGTTCTGTTCAACAGTTTTGTAATGCAGTAAGGGGCCCCTGTGGCGAATCGCGAACTACTGACTCAGGAAGAGATCGACGCACTCGTCAAAGGCGCGGGTGACAGTGCCGATGCCGACGAAAGCGGCGAGCCGATGGAGGCCGCGAGTTACGACCTGGCGAGCCAGGATCGCGTCGTACGCGGTCGCTTGCCGATGCTCGAACTGATCAACGAAAAGTTCGCGCGCTTCTTCAAGACGAGCCTCTACAACCTGATGCGTCATGCGGCCGACATCGGCGTGGGCGGCATCCAGATCATGAAATACAGCGAGTACGTGCAGGGCTTATACGTTCCGACCAGCATCAACTTCCTCCGCATCAAACCGATGACCGGCGTAGCACTGTGTGTACTCGACGCGAAATTGGTCGTGCGCCTCGTCGACCGGTTCTTCGGCGGCGACGGACGCCAGATCAAGTTCGAAGGCCGTGAATTCACGCCGACCGAGCAACGTATCATCAGCCGGCTCGTCGAGGCAGCGCTCGAAGACCTCAAGCAGGCCTGGAAGCCGGCCATGCCGATCGAGATTCAGCTGCTCGGCAGCGAAGTGAATCCGTCGCTCGTCAATGTGGTGAGCGCCGACGAGATCATGGTGGTGAACAGTTTCCATGTGGAACTCGAAGGCAACGGCGGCGAGATCCATTTTGTATTCCCGTACGCGATGCTCGAGCCGCACCGCGACCGGCTGGAAAGTTCCGGCCACAACAAATCGACGGAAGTGGATCGCAACTGG
>JANLUG010000754.1:0-2606 GCA_031363335.1 Gammaproteobacteria bacterium | reverse complement strand
CCCCGATGATCTGTTTCGCGGCGAGGCTGAGCGACGGGTCAAGGTCGGGCTCGTGGTGAACGAACTGATCACAGCGCATGGCTTGAAGGCGGATCCGGCGCGCGTGCGCCAGCGCGTCGAAGACATCGCCAGCACGTATGTGCAGCCCGAGCAGGTAATCAATTGGTACTATAGTAACGAAGCCCAACTGTCACAGATCGAGATGGCCGTGTTGGAGGATCAGGTGGTGGACCACATCCTCGAGAATGCTTCCGTGAGTGATATAGACAGTAACTACGAAGACGTCATCGGCGGCCGCGCGATACCGCAACCGATCGAGTCGTCCGTAGAACGCAGTGGCGCATAGTTAATCGCCTTCAGGAGAACACCGATGTCCCGAGACGCGTACGACAGAACGGAACCGACCACGAATCTCGGCCTTGTGCCGATGGTCGTCGAGCAGTCGGCGCGCGGTGAGCGTGCGTTCGACATTTACTCGAGGCTGCTCAAAGAACGGATCATCTTCCTGGTAGGGCCGGTCGAAGATCAGGTCGCAAACCTGGTCGTGGCACAGATGCTTTACCTGGAGTCGGAGAATCCCGACAAAGACATTCATCTGTATATCAACTCACCGGGTGGTTCCGTCACTGCGGGAATGTCGATCTACGACACCATGCAATTCGTCCGCTGCAACGTCAGTACGATGTGTATCGGCCAAGCGGCGAGCATGGGTGCATTTCTGCTGGCGGCGGGCGCGCGCGGTAAGCGTTACGCGCTGCCGAATTCGCGGATGATGTTGCATCAACCCGCCGGCGGCTCGAGAGGCGTGGCCGCTGACATCGAGATTCAGGCGCGCGAGATTCTGTTGATGCGCGGCCGCTTGAACGCACTGTTGGCTGAGCACACAGGGCAAACGCAAGAGCGGATCACGCAGGATTCCGATCGCGATTTCTGGATGAGCCCCGACGAGGCCGTTGGCTATGGTCTGGTCGACTCCGTTCAGCGACCCCGCAAACCGCTCGCCAAAGTGGTCGGGCAGTAGTTCGCACTCGACGAAGCAAGGCTTGAAAAATCAGTGGTTTCCAAGCAAGGTGTTCAGACCTTTGGGCGCCCGAGGTAATTGAATGGCGGATGATCATAGCGGCAGGAGCGACGACTCGAGCAAACTGCTGTATTGCTCCTTCTGTGGCAAAAGTCAGCACGAAGTTCGGAAGCTGATCGCCGGACCGTCTGTATTCATCTGCGATGAATGCGTCGAGTTATGCAACGACATCATTCGCGAAGAAGTACAGGAGAGCGGTAGCGGAACCGATCGCAGTAAGCTCCCCGTGCCGAAAGAGATCCGGGCGATCCTTGATCAGTATGTGGTCGGCCAGGATCACGCCAAGAAGGTTCTGTCCGTTGCCGTGCACAACCACTACAAGCGGTTGAACTACAACGGCAAGAAGGACGACGTTGAACTGTCGAAGTCGAACATTCTGCTGATCGGCCCGACCGGTTGCGGTAAGACGTTGCTGGCCGAAACGCTGGCACGTCTGCTGGATGTTCCGTTCACCATCGCCGACGCAACAACGCTGACGGAAGCCGGCTATGTCGGCGAAGACGTCGAGAACATCATTCAGAAGTTGCTGCAGAAATGTGAATACGACGTCGAGCGCGCTCAGGTCGGCATCGTATACATCGACGAGATCGACAAGATCTCGCGCAAATCCGACAACCCGTCGATCACGCGCGACGTCTCCGGCGAAGGCGTACAGCAAGCGTTGCTGAAGCTGATCGAAGGCACCATTGCGTCCGTGCCGCCGCAAGGCGGGCGTAAGCATCCGCAACAGGAGTTCCTGCAGGTCGACACGACCAACATCCTGTTCATCTGCGGCGGCGCATTCGCGGGTCTCGACAAAGTCATCATCGACCGTTCCGACAAGAGTGGCATCGGGTTCAACGCCGTGGTGAAAGGCGAAGCTGACAAACAGAGCATCGGCGATACGCTGCGACAGGTCGAACCGGAAGATCTCATCAAGTACGGTTTGATTCCCGAGTTCGTCGGTCGCCTGCCGGTCGTTGCGACGCTGGAGGAACTCGACGTCGACGCGTTGATGCAGATTCTCACGGAGCCGAAGAACTCGTTGACGAAGCAGTACGGCAAGCTCTTCGAAATGGAAGGCGTCGAAGTCGACTTCCGAGAAGATGCATTGCAGTCCGTCGCGGAAAAGGCGATGGAACGCAAGACCGGTGCCCGAGGCCTGCGATCTATTCTCGAGTCGGTGTTGCTCGACACGATGTATAGCCTGCCGTCGACGAAGAACGTTACGAAGGTCGTGATCGACGCAAGCGTGATCCGCGGCGAGAGTCCACCGATGCTCATCTACGAGAATGTCGACAAGGCTAAGGTCGCACCTGAAGATTGAATCTCGAATAACGCCAGACGAAGGGGCCTCAGCGGCCCCTTCCGCATTTGGGTGGGGTTACAATCGAGGCACAACATCCCCCACGCGGGCAGATCGGACGGCCCGTAAGCTCTCGAGAGGCTCCACTTGAAACAGGTGACCATGAAACACCCCGCGAGCGAGATCGTGACGGAAATTCCGGTGCTGCCATTGCGCGACATGGTGGTCTACCCCCATGGC
>JANLUG010000731.1:0-7337 GCA_031363335.1 Gammaproteobacteria bacterium | reverse complement strand
CGCCGTGAGCACGCTGCCGCCGGCGATGTCGTGCAGATGCCGCACCATTAGCGAGTAGTTGGCGGCGCCGTGGTATTTGCCGACGTTCGTATACAGCTCGCTAGGGAAGGCGGCGCCGTCGGATGTGACGCTGCAATTGTTGATCGCCGCGTCGAGGCTGGCCCGGATGAGCGTGGCGTTGATCATGATTTCCGAAATCTTCTCCTTGATGTGGCCGACCTTGTCCAGGCCGTTCGCTTCGGAAATTAGTTGCGCGAACCCGACGAGCCGATCGTACTGACTTGCCATTGCGGATAGTCCGCCGAGGCGTTCCCACAATCCGAGCGAGTGCGCGAATATGGTGGCGAGTTCCGGATGATCGCCGCCCAGGAAGACGCGTTCGTTCGGCACGAATACGTCGTCGAATATCACGAAGCCTTCCGGCGTGTGATGTAGCCCCGACATCGGAAAGTCGCGCTTGTCTTCGTGGCGCGGTGCGTAGGTCGTGTTGACGATTTTTACGCCGGGTGAATTTACCGGCACCATGCAGGCCACCGAATAGTCCGATTCGTCGGCTTTCATCGACTTTGTCGGAATGGTCATGAGTTCGTGACCCATCGACGCCGCCGAGATGTGCAACTTGGCGCCGCGGATGACGATGCCGTCGGGTGTGCGCTTGACGACACGCACGTAGGCATCAGGGTCGTCCTGCAAACCGGGGCGACGGCTGCGATCGCCTTTGGCATCGGTGATGCACTGCGTGATGCGCACGTCGCGCTCCTGCGCATCTTTCACGTACGCGCGAATGCGTGCGGCGTTCTCGGGCAGCGTCGCTTCGATGCGGTCCGCGGCGGTCAGAAGCGTCATGATCGACGCATATGTCACGTGCGTCAGCAGATCGACCGATTCGTGCAGTTCGACCTGCTCGCGCAACTCTTGCGCCGACCCCGGGATCTTCATGAACGCGCCGATCGCGCCCGGCTTCGGGTCGTAGAAACGTTCATAGCCCTTGGCTGCGGATTCGACCGTTTGACCCAGAATCGGGTGACCGGGTAGATCGAATATCTGCTCGCCTCCGAAGTAAGTCTCGCGTCCGTCGTTCAGCGATGCGCGGTATTGCTCGGCGGTCATCATGGCTGGGGATCCCCTCGATTGAGCTGTTTCAGAGGCGAATGGTTGCATCATTCCAGGTCCAAAGTGAATATCAATTTAGAACGTGTTACATCGTTCGATTCATCGCACGTCGCGGCAGGCGGTTAACATGCCGTAGTGTTTTTCGGATCGGGGAGGGCGAATGCGAATGATGGATATGACGAAACAGGTCGTGGTGGTGACGGGTGCGGGCTCGGGAATCGGCCGCGCGACCGCGTTGCGGTTTGCCTCTGCCGGCGCGACGGTGATAGCGAATGGCCGGCGCGTCGACAAGCTCGAAGAGACGGTTCGCCTCGGTGCCGCGCTGGCCGGGACGATTCTGCCTGTTGCGGCGGATATCGGGACGCTGCAAGGCGCCGACACGGTGCTGAACCAGGCGCAGAAGGCGGGCGACTTCTCGGTGCTGGTGAACAACGCCGGCGTCGGCTGGAGCTTCGGTATCGACCATCCGGGATCGATGGCGGTGCTCGGCGACACCCCGCCGGATCTGTGGCGCGAGGTGATGCGCATCAATCTGGATTCGGTTTATTTCCTGTGTCACGGCGCGTTGCCGCTCTTTCAGAAGCGCGGTGGCGGCAGCATCGTGAATATCTCGAGCGGCGGCGGCATTCGCGGCATGGCGGATGCCCATACATACGCCACCGCAAAGGCCGGCGTCATCAACATGACGCGTTCGCTCGCGCGCGCGTACGGTCCGCAGAACATCCGCAGCAACGTCGTGGCGCCCGGATTCGTCGATACGGAGATGGTCAGCCCCGTGCTCGACTCCGACTTCAACCCGTTCGAAGACGAGGCGCAGCGCTACCAGGTCTCGCCGCTTGGTCGTCCGGGTCGTCCGGAGGAAGTTGCATCGGCGATTTTCTACCTTGCGGTCGAGGGAACGTACTGCAACGGCGCGGTGCTCGTGGTCGACGGCGGCTCGCTCGCGTGAAGAGAGCGAGTATCGCATCGACCGCGGCGCGCGCTGTGTCAACGAGGCGGGAGCGATGCGCACCGGGTTCATCATTCTGATCGGGTTCGTGCTGTGGGGCGCCTGCCTTGGCGTGGCGAAGCTGCTCGGCGGCGGCAGCGTGCCGGCATTGATCCGCGCGACGCGCACGTTCGTCGTCGCCTGGTTCATGGTTGCGGTCATGAACATGTGGGTCGGCGTGACGCAAGCGGGCTACGCGGCCAGCGAAGAACTGCCGATCTTTCTGCTGATCTTCGGCGCACCGGGGCTTGTTGCACTCGTGGTGATCTGGCGATTGCGGCAGCGCCTCTGATCGGCGGGTGCCATGCCTATTTGAAATGTGTTCAACTGAAGCACACGCAGCGGAGGGGAACCCGGCATGGCGTATGAGATCAAACGATTTCCGTATGCGGGCACGGTTGACGCCGACGGCCACGTGCTCGAACCGGGCGACCTCTGGGAGAACTACCTCGAAGATCGATACAAAGCGCGCGCGCTGCGTATCAAGGTCGATGCCGAAGGCTACGAATATCTCGAGATCGATCAACGGCCGTCGCAGCGAACGGTGCGAGGGTCGCTTGGCATTCTGGGTGCGATGGGCCATGAAGATCTGCGTCCTCGACCGGACCGGCGTTATGCCGACAACATGCCGTTCGGGTCTTCCAATGCAGACGAACGGCTGCAACTGCTGAAACAGGAAAATCTCGAAGGCGCGTTGCTGTATCCGACGATCGGTCTGCTGTGGGAAGTCGAACTCGAAGATCCGGAACTGAGCCTCGCGTACGCGCGCGCCTACAACCGTTGGATCGCCGACTTCTGTCGAAAATCATCCGGACGCCTGGTGCCGATCGCGCAGTTGACGCTGCTCGATCCGGAAGGCTCGGCGGCTGAACTGGAACGCGCCGTCAAGGATGGTTGCAAAGGCGCCTGGGTGAATCCGTTCAACCATCGCCGCGTCATCCACGGCGACGAGAAGCACGACGTGCTGTTCGCAAAATGTTGCGAACTCGACGTGCCGCTGGCGATCCATCCGACGTTTACGCCGCATGCGGCTGCGGCCGGCATATTCGATTTGCCCTATCAGGGTCGCGCATGGGGTGAGGCGATCTGGCTACGCAGCATCGTGCAGCAGGCGCTGATCTCGTTCTTCTCGCTCGGCACGCTCGATCGTTTCCCGAACCTGCGGCTCGGTGTACTCGAAGCGGGTTCCGGCTGGATCGGCGCGATGCTCGATCGGCTCGACGCGTTCAGCGAATCGCTGAATCTCGCGGGTACGCGGCCGACCGCCACCGAGTACTTCCGTCGGCAGTGTTTCATTTCGGGAGATCCCGACGAGACTGCGGCGCCGCACGTCATCGACCACGTCGGCGCCGATTGCTTCATGTGGGCGACCGACTATCCACACCCCGATCACCCGCATACGTGGGTGGACGATCTGACGCGCTATGCGGAGGTGCTTGCGCCCGCGACGCGAGCGAAGGTGCTTGGCGACAACGTCAAACGGATTTATCGGCTCGACTTCACCGGTTGAGCCGACGCAGTCACTTGGCGGAGGACGTGCCCTTCTGCGCCTTGAGATGCGCGCGATACTTCTGCTTCCACAACTTCTGCAGCCTCACCTGTTGCGCAACGGCCTTGTCATGCAGTCGGTCTGCGCTCAACGGCGTGGACATTGCGGATAACGACAGAGCAAAACCGTACTGTGCCCACGCTTCGAGTTCGGGCAGCGACAGCTCGCCGGATACCCATTCGAGGATGGCGGAGAAGAACGTGCGGCCGAGATTGATCGCAAACGCATCGGGTTCCACGTCGTTCGACAGAAACCCAGCCTTCACGGCGTCCTGAACGAAGCCTTTCCACATGATGTGGCGAGGCCCGCCGAACATGGAACGGAATTCCCGCCCGCCGTCGTTGTATACGGCGAACAACACGGCCCGATAGAAACTCGGCTCGGTCGAATACAGCGTGGTTGCGAGCGATACGGCCTTGAAGAAGACGTCGAGTTCGTCGACGCGCACTTTCGCGAGGCGCTTCTGGTAGTACTCGAGGTCGGCGTCGAGCACGGCGAACATCACTGCCTGCTTCGAGCCGAACAGATTGTACGGTGTTGCGATACTGACGCCGGCTTGTTCGGCAAGCGCGCGCATCGAAAAACCGGCATCACCGGTTTGCTGCATCAATACGCGCGCGGCGCGAACAATTTTGCGTCGGCGTGTGTCTTTGGCTGCTTCGCGATTGCTCATCGGCGTTCCGGAAGCAGCCACAACACGCGGTTACTAAGCGACGCTGCGAATACCTTTCAGTTTCGCGACTTCCTGACGCAGTTCGGCAACACAGGCCTTCAACTCGGCCATCTCCGAATTGGACGACATCGTCATACCGCAGACGCGGTCGTATTCGGCTTTCAAACGGCGCCCGCTATCGCGCTCTTCCGCGATATAGCGGCCGAGCAGTTCGCCCGTTTGTGGATCGATCGTGGTGTCGTTGAAGAAGCCGGTGAACGGATCTTTGCGTTCTTCGCTACCGCGGCGCCCCTGGAGTTTTTCGATCTTCTGGGCATCGCTGAGCGAAGACTTCACACAGGCGACGAGCCCGTCGAAATCTTTGAATACCTGATACGCCTTTTCGTCGCAGACCGCGTGGCCCAGTTCGCACATGCGCTTGGTGAATGCCATGGCGTGTTCGCCTTCGCGAATCGCGACGAAGCGCAGCGCTTGAGCGAGCGATTCGTCTTTGGTCGTCGATGCCCATGCAGCGAGCAGGATTTGTCCTTTTGCCTCGTTGACGGCGATCGAATTCAGCAGCGGAAGATAGGTCGGTTCGTTCATGTTTCCCCTCGTCGAAGCTCGTAAAAGACCACGTCTCACCAGAAACGGATTGACTCACAAACTATGCCAGACTATAACGCAAAGCCAAGGACTTTTTATAACGCATTGCAATCTCGTGTCGCACTTTTCAACGCTGCGGCATGCCTACCAGGAAGATCCCAAGTGAGCCTCTCAACTCAGCGCGCGCGCGCCACTCCCGAGCCTGACGAAACCCTTGCCCAGCTGATCGCGCGGGTGATGCCGGACGAGGATGCGGATGCCGCTCTCGAGAAGCTGAAGAGCTGGAACCTGCACATTTTTCTGCGGCGCCCATCGGGACTGCTGCTCGGCAGCGACATCGTCTTCATCGAGCCGCCCCGCTGAACTCGGCGACGGGCGCCGTCATCGTCGGCGCGGACATCGCCGGCGGCCACGATGGTCATGCGGATCTCATCGTGCGACTGCGGTTCGAAAACGGCCAGGAATCGAGCGTGTCGCTCGACACCGAAGCGGGCTTGCGGCTGATGCGCAATTGCAGCGCCACACATATTTCGGAACTCGTCGGCCATTCGTGGCGCGGCATTTTGGAGGGAATGACATGTTCGATCTGATCATCAAAGGCGGACGCGTGGTAGACGGCAGCGGCCGTGCGGCGTTCAACGGCGACGTCGCCATCGACAAAGGCGTCATCGCCGCGATCGGCACGCTCGGGACCGACGCGCGTGAAGTCGTCGACGCGCGCAATCGCATCGTGGCGCCCGGGTTCATCGATCCGCACACGCACTTCGACGTACAACTGTTGTGGGACGGCGCGGCGCGTCCGGCGATCGAACACGGTGTGACAACGGTCGTTCCCGGCAACTGTTCGTTGTCGCTCGCGCCGCTGAAAGCGACGGACCGGCGCGCGCTGGTCGGCATGTTCCAGCAGATCGAAGAACTGCCGCCCGCAGCTTTCACCGAAGCATTCGAATGGACGTGGGAGAGTTTCGGCGGCTACGTCGAGGCGCTGAAGCGAAACCTCGCATTGAACGTGGCGCCGTTGGTGGGCCACAGCGTGATTCGTTTATGGGTGATGGGCGACGCCGCGCAGAAGCGCTCGGCCACGCGCGATGAAATCGCCGCGATGCAGGATCTGCTGCGTGAATGTCTCGACGCCGGCGCTGTCGGCTTGAGCACGAGCTTCGTCGACGTCGACGAGAAGCTGCATCCGGTGCCGAGCCGCTATGCCTACTGGTCGGAACTCGACGCGCTCGCGAAGGTGCTCGGCGAATACGGTCGTATGCTGCAGGTCGTGCCGGAGTTCTACGCGACGGACCTGACCATCGCGCGCATCGATCAACTGGCCGAGCTGTCGCTGAAGTACAACATTCCGACGACGTTCTCGCCGCTGTTCGATTCGGCAGCGACGCCCGATAACGTGCCGCGCACGATGGCGCGCGTCGAAGAGCAGTTCGCGCGCGGCGCGCGTGTGTGGCCGCAAGTGCAGACACGGCCGATCGACATCAGCTTCTCGTTCGAGCGTCCGAGCCTTTATTTCGGCCGCTTCCCGAGTTGGTATCGCGTCATGCGGTTGCCGCGCGACGAACGTATCGCCGCGCTGCGTGATGCTGCAACCGTGCAGCGTATGGTGAACGAGAGCGGCGCCGATGGCGGCCGCGCGTTCATGGGCAAACTGCGCGTGCGCGGTGGCGAAGGCGCGCCGGCCGATCTGGTCGGCCGCACGCTGGAAGATATCGCGGACTCGCGCGGTGAAACGGCGGCGCAGTGCCTGATCAACGTATCGCTCGAAAACGATCTGCTCGTGCCGTTCCTCGCCGCGAATGTCGGCCATCAAGACGCGGATCGCGTCGGTCCGCTGTTGGCGCATCCGCTCGTACATGTCGGCGCCAGCGACGGTGGTGCGCACGTCACGTCGTTCTCGACGTACGGCGATACCGGCTTCCTGTTCAGTCGTTATGTGCGCGAGACGCATCACTTGAGCCTCGAACATGCCGTCAAAAAGATCACGTCGGAGACGGCCGCGATCTGGGGGCTGAAGAACCGCGGCACGCTGCAACAAGGCTATGCGGCGGACGTCGTCGTATTCGATGCCGATCGCATCGACCGCGGCGACGAGCACGCGGTATTCGACATGCCGGGGCAAGGCATGCGCTACGTTCGCAACAGTGTCGGAGTGGATACGGTGGTCGTAAACGGCGAGATCGCGTACCGCGACAACAACTACACGAAGGCGCGCAGCGGCACGGTCTGTACCTGATCGCCGCTTAAGTTTCGGAGCTGGAGTTGCACAAATGAACGACGTGACCCATCGCATCGTTGCGAGCAACGGCATCCGGTTGCATATCGCCGAAGCAGGCAGCGGACCCACGGTGCTGCTGATTCACGGCTTCCCGGAATCCTGGTACTCGTGGCGCTATCAGTTGCCCGCGCTCGCGCAGGCCGGCTATCAC
>JANLUG010000704.1:0-5937 GCA_031363335.1 Gammaproteobacteria bacterium | reverse complement strand
ATCGCCTGGCGTGCGATCTCGTTGAACGCGATGTTCTGCGCCGACAATCGCGACGCAGATGCAATCAACACCGCGTACGCGACCCGTTCCGGCAGATCGATTGCCCACTGCATCGCCTGCATGCCGCCGAGGCTGCCGCCGATGACGACGGCCCATCGATCGATGCGTAGTGCGTCGGCGAGCATCGCTTGAGTCGCCACCCAGTCGCGAACGGTGACCGCCGGAAAATCCGGGCCGTAGACGCGGCCGGTTTCCGGATTGATCGAGCGAGGTCCGGTGCTGCCGTTGCAGCCACCGAGATTGTTGAGGCTCACGACGAAGAAGCGATTCGTATCAATCGGCTTACCCGGCCCGATGCAGGAATCCCACCAACCGGGTCGGTCATCGTCCTCGCCGTGATACCCCGCTGCGTGGTGGTGCCCCGACAGCGCATGGCAGACGAGCACTGCGTTCGAGCGCGCAGCGTTTAATTCGCCGTACGTTTCGTAGACGAGTTCCATCCTCGGCAGGACGCGTCCGCACAGCAGCGTAACTGGCGCTTCGAAAGCCAGATGCTGCGGCGTGACGAGGCCGACGGAGTCAGCGGGGATGCGGTCTGACATAGGACGGCGGAGTCTAAAGCAACGGTCGAAGCACCAACAACAGATCGTCTCGAACAGATCGTCGCGGGTGCGCCGCAGCGCGGTTACGTCAGCAGGCTGGTGAATATCGCCGGCAGCAGATAGTCGCGCACGAGGATCAGGATCATGAAGACGAGGATCGGCGAGAAATCCAACCCGCCGAGCGGCGGAATCAGTTTTCGCGCGGGCGCGAGGATCGGTTCCGTCACTTGCGCGAGCAGCGCGGCCGCCGGATGGTAAGAGCCGGGCGCGAGAAAGCTCAGCACGATGACCACGATCAACGCGAACCAGTAGACCGTCAGCAAGAGGCGCAGCGTGTCGAACAGGCCGATGCCGAACAGATAGACCATTCCGGGCATGTACTGCGACTGAATGCCGATCGACAGCGTATGCGCCAATATCTTGATGAGCCAGGCGGCCAGGAACGCGGAGAAATCCAGATTGCGGTAACCGGGAATCAACAGGCGCATCGGGCGCAGAATCGGATCGGTCGCTTTGACGAGGCCTTGCGAGATCGGGTTGTAGAAGTCGGCCCGACTCGCCTGAAGGATCAGCCGCGCGAGAAATACGAAGCAGATGACGTCGAAGACTGTATCGACGATGAAGACCAACGGGTTGCTCATTGAATGCAGTCCTGACTCGTCTCTTGGGGTGGCGCGGCCGTGGCGATTCTGTCGAACGATACCGCTCGTGTCACTGAGCGCCGAACTCCGTGGCAAGTTCCACGGAGCGTTGCGCTGCTTCCCGCACCGCGCGTTCGATCAGCGACTTGCATCGTCCCTCGTCCAGCACCGAGATGGCGCGCTCTGTCGTTCCGCCTGGAGAGGTGACGTTGCGGCGCAGTTCAGCGGGCGCGGCCGCGCTCTCGTTTGCCATCACCGCAGCACCATAGGCGGTCTTCAAGGTGAGCGTGCGGGCGGTCTCTGCGTCGAGGCCTAGCGCGATGCCGGCATCGATCATCGCTTCCATCAGATAGAAGAAGTAGGCGGGTCCGCTTCCCGATACGGCCGTGACTGCGTCGATGGCCGACTCGTGCGCAACCCAGATGACATGCCCGGCCGCGGATAGGATCGATTCAGCGGCGGCCGTCTGTTGCGCCGTGACGCGCTCGTTGGCGAACAGCGCCGTCACGCCTGCACCGTAAAGCGCGGGGGTGTTCGGCATGCAGCGAACGATACCGATGTCCTTCGGTGACCATCGCGCGATGGCCGTGCTCGGCACGCCGGCTGCAATCGAGATGAGCAGTTGGTCGGAGCGCAGCACCCCTTTGAGGTTCTGCACGACACTGCGCATCACCTGGGGCTTCACCGCCAGCACGATCGATGCCGCGGCGGCAATCGCTTGCTCGTTCGAATCCGACACCCCGACACCGAGCGCGGCCATTCCGGCTCGTTGGGACGCATCCGGATCCGCCGCTACGATCGCTGCCGCAGGATACCCGTGCCGCATCAAGCCGCCGACGAGACTCTTCGCCATGTTGCCGGCGCCGATGAATGCAATCTTGTCAGCCATCGTGGCGAGCTCCTCGCGGTCCGAACAATGCGGTGCCGATCCTGATCATGGTCGCGCCTTCTGCAATCGCAGCTTCGAAGTCCTGTGTCATGCCCATCGACAGAGTGTCCCAGTGCCTGGCCGCCGCAGGTTTCGCGCGCTCGAACAGTTCGCGCATTCGACGGAACGCGAGACGCTGGACCTCGGGTTCCACCGAAGGGCGCGGAATCGACATGAGACCGCGTACGCGGATGCGGGGCAGCTTCAGCAACTGCGCGGCGAATTCTGCCAGAGCGCCGGGCGCGATACCCGCCTTCTGCGGTTCGTCGTCGATGTTGATCTGAATCAGTACGTCGAGGGCCTCGGAATCGGCGGGCCGCTGATCCGACAATCGCTGCGCGATCTTGGCGCGATCGAGCGTCTGGACCCACTGGAAGTGACGCGCGATGTCGCGGGTTTTGTTCGATTGAATCGCGCCGATGAAGTGCCAGCACAACGGCAGGTCGCGAAGGGCGTCGATTTTCGGCATCGCGTCGCTGAGGTAGTTCTCGCCGAATTCGGTGATGCCGCACGCGGCAGCAGCGCGAATCGTGTCCGCCGATTGCGACTTCGAAGCCGCCACGAGACGAATCGGATCGAGCCTCCGACCGGTTAGTTGCGCGGCCTGCGCAATGCGCAGTTGGACGCCTTCGACGTGGTTGCTGATCGAGTGCATGGTGGTTGTGTAAACGGCGTCGCAGTTTAGCGATGCAGGTCAGGAGCGTCATCCATCGGCCATGTGCAACCGAGGGGGGAGGTAATACTATACGGCCTCTCTCCACGGACTCTCTATCTACGGAGAGCGCGAGCAGAAAGGGACTGCTACTGCTATGGATATCACCGAGCTCCTCGCTTTCAGCGCGAAACAAAACGCATCCGACCTGCACTTGTCGGCAGGTCTGCCGCCGATGATCCGCGTCGACGGCGATGTGCGACGCATCAATCTGCCGCCCCTCGAACACCGCGAAGTTCATGCCCTCGTCTACGAGATCATGAACGACAAGCAACGCAAAGATTACGAAGAGTTCCTCGAGACCGACTTTTCGTTCGAGGTGCCCGGCGTTGCGCGCTTTCGCGTCAACGCGTTCAACCAGAATCGCGGCGCAGGCGCCGTGTTCCGGACGATTCCGTCCAAAGTGCTGACGATGGAAGACCTCGGCATGGGCCAGGTATTCAAAGACATCTCCATGGCTCCGCGCGGTCTTGTGCTGGTGACAGGTCCGACGGGGTCCGGCAAGAGCACGACGATGGCGGCGATGGTCGACTTCATCAACGACAACCGCTATCAGCACATCCTGACGATCGAGGATCCGATCGAATTCGTGCACGAGAGCAAGAAGTGTCTCGTCAACCAGCGCGAAGTGCATCGCGACACGCACGGTTTCTCTGAAGCGCTGCGCGTGGCGCTGCGGGAAGACCCGGACATCATTCTGGTCGGCGAGATGCGCGACCTGATCACCACGCGCCTCGCGTTGACGGCGGCAGAGACCGGCCACCTCGTGTTCGCAACCCTGCACACAACGTCGGCCTCGAAAACGATCGACCGGATCATCGACCAGTTCCCGGCCGAAGAGAAAGAGATGGTCCGTTCGATGTTGTCGGAGTCGCTGCAGGCCGTCGTTTCGCAGACGTTGTTGAAGCGCGTGAACGGCGGCCGCGTCGCGGCGCACGAAATCATGATCGCGACACCGGCCATCCGTAACCTGATCCGCGAAGGCAAAGTCGCGCAGATGTACTCGGCCATTCAGACCAGCGCCGCCAACGGCATGCAGACGCTCGACCAATGTCTGCAAGGCCTCGTACAGCGGCGCGTGATCGGCCGTGAAACGGCGCGCGAGATTGCGAAGATCCCCGACAGCTTCTGAGGTGAGCGATGGAGTTCGATAAATTACTGAAGCTGGTGGTCGAAAAAGGGGCCTCCGACCTTTTCATCACCGCGGGTCGTCCGCCAACGATCAAAATCAACGGCAAACTGTTCGCCGCGTCGAAGAACGCGCTCTCCCCGGAACAGTCGCGCGAGATCGTGCTCGGCGTGATGAACAAAGATCAGCAGGATGCGTTCAAGCGCGATCACGAATGCAACTTCGCGATCAACACGCGCGGCCTCGGCCGGTTCCGCGTCAGCGCGTTTTATCAGCGCAACTTGATCGGCATGGTGTTGCGGCGGATCGAAGTGAACATTCCGAAGGTCGCAGAACTCGGGCTGCCGCCGATTCTCGAGCAACTCTCGATGACGAAGCGCGGCCTCATCATCTTCGTCGGCGCCACCGGAACAGGTAAATCGACGTCGCTCGCCGCGATGATCGGCCACCGCAACGAAAATTCGAGCGGCCACATCATCAGCATCGAAGATCCGATCGAGTACATCCACCAGCACCGCGGCTGCATCATCACGCAACGCGAAGTGGGTATGGATACCGACAGTTTCGAAGTGGCGCTGAGGAATACGCTGCGGCAGGCGCCCGACGTCATCATGATCGGCGAGGTGCGTCAGCGCGAAACCATGGAACAGGCGGTGACGTTCGCCGAAACGGGCCACCTCTGTTTGTGCACGCTGCATGCTAACAACGCCAACCAGGCGCTTGACCGGATCATTCACTTCTTCCCAAGCGACCGGCACGACCAGATCTGGATGGACCTGTCGCTGAACCTGAAGGCGATCATTGCTCAGCAATTGATCCCGACGATCGACGGTCAAGGTCGGCGCGCGGCCGTCGAAGTGCTGATCAACACGCCGTTGATGGCCGATCACATTCGCAAAGGCGAAGTGCATCTGCTGAAAGAGCTGATGACGAAGTCCACGGAACTCGGCATGCAGACGTTCGACCAAGGGTTGTATCGACTGTACAGCAGCGGCGAGATTTCGTACGACGCTGCGATCACACACGCGGATTCCGCAAACGACCTGCGTCTGATGATCAAACTCGGAGCTGATGCCGTAGGTGCTAACGCAATCGCGGCCGGTGAAAATCTGACGCTCGAAGATACCGAGTCCGCATTCAGCTATCGCCGCTAAGCGGCGCTCGTCAGGCTTTCTCCAAGCCTCCGAGGTAGCTTTCAGCGATCAGTCGAGCGGCAATGGCGTGTTGCTCGTCGAGGTCGCGCGACAGACCGCGCGCTTCAAAACTGGTCAATCGCTCATCGACGAGTTCCACCGCCAGCTTGTAGCGGCTGCCGAGTTTCGTTGCGAATCGCTTCGCGCGCACGGCCATGTCGCTTAGCGTGTCGTCCATGTTCAGCGGCAGTCCGACCAACAGCACATCCGGTTGCCACTCACGGACGAGCGCATCCATCGCATTCCAGTCGGGTACACCTTTCTTTGCGCGAACCGTGCCGAGCTCGCTTGCGGTGCGTGTGATGGTCTGACCTGTAGCCACGCCGATATTGCGCAGGCCGAAATCGAACGCGAGAACAGTCGCCGGGAGCTTTGCGGTCACACGTGTCCGGCTTGGTTCGAGATCAGGCGAAAATCGATGCCGAGCGATGCCGCGGCCTTGTTCACCCGTTGGTCGAACGGGACGTCGAACAGGATGTTCACGTCGGCCGCGCAACTGAGCCACAGGTTCTGCAGCATCTCGTTCTCCAGCTGACCGCTGCCCCAGCCGGCGTAGCCGAGCGCGACGAGATAGCGCTTGGGGCCGTTGCCGCCGCCGATCGCTTCGAGCGTCTGGCGCGCGGTGCTGAGCATCAAGCCGTTGCCGAGCGGCAGGCTTGCGTCGTAGTTCACATCGTCGGTATGCAGGATGAAACCGCGCTCGGTCTTAACGGGACCGCCTTCCAGCACCGG